>NZ_JAKSYK010000083.1:0-174955 GCF_022829425.1 Methylobacterium sp. J-072
AATCGACCAAGCAGCGCTTCACAGCGCAGCCAGATCGGTGAGCTCAAAAAGAGAGATACGACGATCGGCACTAGTCTCTCACTTGTCGAAGCCAAAGCTCCGACCGCAAGGACAAACGCCGTCCGCGTCTCCCTTCCTCAATTCCAACAATGTCAAAGACCTCGAGCCGACCGGATGACCGGACCGCTCACAGACGAGACGACGATCTGGGCCAGAAACCCCGATCAACCGCTTGTCCGACTGGGAGAACCGTGATACCGGCCAGACCATCCGGTCGGCCGCCTCAGCGGTGGAGGGCGTCTAGAGCCCTCCGATCCCCCTGTCAACCCCGTCGCCGAACCGCCGAAGCGAACCCGACCCCGAAGCCGCATCGGACAAAAACAGACCATCGCCCGGCAAACCCGCCGGCCAATCGCCGATCCTGTCAGAAGATGCGTCAGCGCCCGGGCCACTTCCGCGGCCGGCGCCGATGAACAGGGGTATAAACAGGCCCCACAGAGCCGTCAACCGGGTTTGTGCGCTGCGGTCGTTTTTTCTCGCGCAGCCGCATGACGCGCTTAAGACGGCGCCGCAGCGCGTTCAGTAGCCCTTCTTCAGTATCCCTTCTTCACTTGGGCCAGGGCCTGCCCGAGCCCGTGGGCGATGCGGGCGCGCTCGTCCGGATCGGCATCGCGGGCGACGAGCGCCTGCTGGCGCCGGGAGACCAGGGTGACGCGCTGCAGGCCGTACTCGTCATCCTCGACGGTCACGATCTTGGTCCAGAGGGGATTGAAGCGCCATTCGTGCCGCTCGCCCTTGTGGCTGACCCGGGCGAGCAGGATCTCGAGCTGCGAGATCATGACCTCCTCGAAGGAGCGCCCCCGCTGGAAGCTGACTTTCAGGGCCGCGTAGATCGCCAGCATGTCGAGGCCGAAGAAGCCGGCGACCGGCCAAAAACCCATCCGCCAGGCCCAGACCGAGACGGTGAGCGAGACCAGGCAGCAGCCGGTCATCACGATCCGGAAGCCGAGGCGGCTCAGGGATTGGTGCGGCCGGATCGTGGCGGAAAAGACCGGCCGGTCGATCGTGTCCGGGTCGAGCCCGTACGGGTGAACGGATGGATTGCCGCTAGCCATCCGATCCATATAACGCGCCGATGGCCGCCAGAAAGACTCCGCCTTCGGTAAAGAGCCCGCCTCGACGGCGTGCCGCAGGTGATTCCACGACGGGCGCTGCCTCCGGGCGTCTCGGCGGACGGATCGTCCCGGTCACGACCGCTCATATCGAGACCGCACCGGAGGCAGTCGATTCGGCGACGCTCGCCGAGATCTTCCGGCGCTTCCATGCGGCCGAGCCGGAGCCGAAGGGCGAGCTTCACGCCGTCAACCCGTTCACCCTGCTGGTGGCCGTGGTCCTGTCCGCCCAGGCCACCGATCGCGGCGTCAACCTCGCCACCGGCCCGCTCTTCGCGGTGGCCGACACGCCGGACAAGATGCTGGCGCTCGGCGAGGAGACGGTCCGCAGCTACATCCGCACGATCGGGCTGTTCAACACCAAGGCCAAGAACGTCATCGCGCTCTCGCGCATCCTGGTCGAGCGGCACGGCAGCGAGGTGCCGGCGAGCCTGGAGGCGCTGCAAGTCCTGCCCGGGGTTGGCGCCAAGACGGCGAGCGTCGTGCTGAACATCGCCTTCCAGGTGCCGCGGATCGCGGTCGACACCCATATCTTCCGGGTCTCGAATCGGATCCCGCTGTTCGTCGGCAGCACCACCGACAAGGTCCAGGCCGGGCTGGAGGCGATCGTGCCGGAGCCCTACCGGCTCCACGCCCATCACTGGCTGATCCTGCACGGCCGCTACACCTGCAAGGCGCGCAAGCCCGAATGCCCGCGCTGCCTGATCGCGGATCTGTGCCGATACCCGTCGAAGACCGCAGCCTGACCGGAAATCTCCGGGGCGCGGAGGCGGCCGGGCGCACGTCCGGACCCGCGCCCGCAATCCCGCCCTGCGGGCTAACGCGTTGTGCTGGAAGCCCGGTTCGGCTAGTTTGAACGGCAGTAGCCGGGCCCTCGGGCAGAGGCCGTCCGGCTGCCCGACCTTCGTATCCGGTCGCCGCGCCGCGGATTCCTCCCCATCGTCGCGCATCAGGAGCCTCGGCCCATGGACTTCCTCAAACCACGGTACACGCCTATGAACCGCCGCCGTCGCATCTACGAGGGCAAGGCGAAGGTCCTCTACGAGGGGCCCGAGCCCGGGACGCTCATCCAGCACTTCAAGGATGACGCGACCGCCTTCAACGCGAAGAAGCACGAGATCATCGACGGCAAGGGCGTGCTGAACAACCGAATCTCCGAATTCGTGTTCCAGCACCTCAACGACATCGGCGTGCCGACGCATTTCATCCGCCGGCTGAACATGCGCGAGCAGCTGATCCGGGAGGTCGAGATCATCCCGCTCGAGGTGGTGGTGCGCAACGTCGCGGCCGGCTCGCTGGCGACCCGGCTGGGCCTGGAGGAAGGCACCCAGCTGCCGCGTTCGATCATCGAGTTCTACTACAAGAACGACGCGCTCAACGACCCGATGGTGTCGGAGGAGCACATCACCGCGTTCGGCTGGGCGACGCCCCAGGAGATCGACGACATCATGGCGCTGGCGATCCGCGTCAACGACTTCCTGTCGGGTCTCTTCCTCGGCGTCGGCATCCGGCTCGTGGACTTCAAGATCGAGACCGGCCGCCTCTGGGAAGGCGACATGATGCGCATCGTCGTTGCCGACGAGATCTCCCCGGATTCCTGCCGGCTGTGGGACATCAAGTCGTCGGACAAGCTCGACAAGGACCGGTTCCGCAAGGACCTCGGCGGCCTGATCGAGGCCTATACCGAAGTGGCCAAGCGGCTCGGCATCATGTCGGAGAACGAGAAGGTTCAGACCGGCGGCCCGCGCCTCGTCCAGTAGGCCCGCTCAGGCCGGCGGGCGTCGGACCGGCGCCGGGCCCGCTTCCGGAAAGCCTGCGCGCAGGCGTGCGTGGGTGGAGAGGTCCGGGTCGAAGCCCGGGTGATAATGGGGGTCCTGCGCCAGCAGCGGCCCCCATCGCTTTTTGAGCGCCGCGATCTCGCGTTCGTGGCGGGCGCGGGCCTCCGGCGTCCAGCGGCGGCTCGCCGATTCACGGTGATGCAGCACTGCCCCCGGCACCAGCAGCGTGCGATGGCCGGCCGCGTTCAGGCGTAGGCACAGGTCGACATCGTTGAAGTCGACCGCGAAGACGGCATCGTCGAAGCCGCCGACCGACCGGAATTTCTTGGCCTCGACCATCAGGCAGGCGGCGGTGACCGCCGAGACCGCGTGGGTCGCGCTTAGGCCCGCAAGGTAGCCCGGCGCGTCCCCGGGGAAGTGGCGGTGCGCGTGGGTGACCAAGCCGCCGGTCGCGAGCACGATGCCGCCGTGCTGGATCCGCCCCTCGCCGTCCAAGAGCTTCGCGCCGACCGCGCCGATCTCCGGGCGCAGGGCCTCCCAGGCCATCCGGGCCAGCCAGTCGGGCCGGAACGCCTCCACGTCGTTGTTGACGAAGACCAGCAGCGCGCCGCGGGCGCGGGCGGCGGCGGCGTTGTTCATGGCGGCGAAGTTGAACGGCCCGGGACAGGGCACGACGCCCCCCCTCCCCTCGCGCTCCAAGGCATGGAGGAAGGCCAGCGTCTCCGGCTCGCGGCTGTCGTTATCGCAGACCAGGATCTCGAGATTCGGCCAGTCGGTGCAGGCTGCGAGGCTGTCGAGGCAAGGGCGGAGCAGGTCGAGGCGGTCGCGGGTCGGCACGATCACGCTCACCAGCGGCCGCGGATCGGGCAGCGGGTGCTCGACCTGCAGGAGGCCGCCCGCGCCCGATGCGATGCGGCTTCCGGTGCAACCGGTCCGATCGAGATGGCGGCGCAGGGCGTCGCGATGGCGGTGGCGACCCCCCTCCCCTGCCGGGGAGACGCAGTCCGCCGGGTCGCCGCGCCGGATCGTCAGGATCTCGGACAGGTGGCCGATCGCGGAGGCGCCGTGGCGCTCGGCGATCTGGAACGCGGCGTCGGCGGGGCCGCTCGGCTGGGTCTCCGCAGGCAAGGCTCCCGGCCGGCAGGCCAGCAGGGGCGCGAGGTAGTCGACCGCGGCCAGCAGTTCGGGATCGAAGGCCGGCGGCAGCAGGGGCCGGACCGGACCGCGCGGATCATCCTGGATCAGCGCGTCGCCGTAGACCGCCTGGAGTTCGGGATCGGCCGCGAAGGCAGCGGCGATGCGGGCCGTCGCGCCCGAGACGAGGAGGCCGTCGCCGAACAGCCGGATGCCATCGCCCGGTTGGGCCGGCGCGGGCGGGAAACGGTCGAGGGTTTTTACCGGCAGAGCGAGCCGGTGGTCGATGCCGATCAGGGCCGCCAGCTTCTGGCGGGCGCGCAGGCGTTTGCCCTGGAGCCGCGCGGCCAGGATCTCGCCCGTCGCCCGGGGCCGGCCCAGGAGACTGCGCAGCGCGCCGAGCAGCACACGCCCGGAGCGGCGCGGGATCCCGAGATGCAGCATCTGCGCGAGGCCCGGAACAGGCCCTGTCATCTGCGCCGCGTCATTCGAGATCCTCGCCGAAGGTCGTGAGCGACAGGGCGGGATGGTAGTACGGATCGTGGCGGATCACATCGCGCCAGCGCTCGGAGAACCGGGCGGCCTCCTGCTCGAACCGGGCACGCTTGGCGCCGACCGAGGGTCCCCGGCTCACGGATTCGAGATGGGCCAGGGTGGCGGCCGGGGTCCAGACCGTCTTCCAGCCGGCGGCGCCCAGGCGCAGGCAGAAATCGACATCGTTGAAATCCACCGGGAAGGCTTCGGCGTCGAAGCCGCCGACCGCCCGGTATTTGTCCCGCGCGACGGCGAGGCAGGCGGCGGTCACGGCCGAGACCTCGTGGGCCACGTGCAGGCGGCCCAGATGGCCGGGCGTGTCGCCGGGACGGCGGCGCAGGATGTGGCCCGCCCGTCCGCCGAGGCCGACCACGACCCCGGCATGCTGCAAGGTACCGTCAGCGTAGAGAAGCTTCGCGCCGACCGCCCCGACCTCCGGCCGGCTCGCTTGGCGGACCATCGCGTCGAGCCAGCTGGGCTCCAGCACCGCCACGTCGTTGTTGAGCAGCACCACGACCGCGCCCGTGGCTGCGGCGACACCGGCATTGACCATCGCGGCGAAGTTGAACGGTTGCGGGTCGATCAGGATGCGAACCCGCGGATCCCGGCGCAGGTTTTCGTAGTGCGCCAGCACGGCCGGATCGGTGGAGCCATTGTCGACGATGATCAGCTCGAGATCCGGGTAGGCGGTCTCGTGCAGCACGCCCCGGCAGACCCGCTCGATCAGGTCGAGGCGGTCCCGCGACGGGATCACGATGCTGGCTTTCGGGGCGGGTTGCGGCAGCGGCCAATCGAGGTGGATCACGCCGTTGCGGAGCGATGCGTTGATCGGGGCGCCCAGCATCTTGAGGCGCGTATCCAGCGCCTGCGCCCGGGCTGGCGGGTCGAGACACTCGCTCATGGTGCGGGCGAGGACGCGGGGGACATGGGCGCCGCGCGCACCGGCAACGATGGCAGCGGTCTCGATCGCCAGGATCGCCTCGGCCATCGGTCCGACCGGGGTGGCCGGCAGTCGCGACAGCAGGGTGTGCGAGAACAGCGCGGCGCGGCCGACATAGCCGGTCGCCAGGGCGAGGTCCGGGCTCCAATCCGGCTTGAGCTGCGGCTGGTCGTCGGGGCCGATCGCGTCACCATAGGCGAGATCCGCCTCCGCCAGGGCGGGCGCCAGCAGGGCAAGCGCGTCCGGGGCCGGGATGTCGCCCGGCCGGAGCAGGCACAGGGCGTCGGACTCGGCGATCAGCGCGGCGGGAGTCGCCCGAACATCCCAGCGCCGGTGTTCGGCACGGGGATCCGGCGATACGGGAATCGCATCGTCCCAGGCGACGCCGATGGTCCGGGCTTGGTGGCTCTGCGCATCCAGGGCATCGAGCGTCGCGGCGAGCGCCGCTTCTTCCCCGGACCGGGCCAGGATGAGGCAGCGGACCCGTAGATCGGTCGGGGCGAGCCGGATCGGGCGATTCCGCGACGCCGCCCAGGATCCGTAGTGCCGGAGCGGCGTCACCGCGCAGGCACCGCGCAGGATATCGCGGTAGCGCCGCTCGGACCCGCGAAGGCGTTCGTAGAGCGCCGAGACGAAACGCCAGGGCCGTCGCAGCAGGCACTGGGCCAGCACCGACACCTCGCGCCGCGCCCCGACCCGCTCCAGCACGAAGCCGGCCCCGGCCGACAGGCGGATCTCCCGGGCATCGCTGGAGATCAGGCCGAGCCAATGGGCGGAGCCGTGCGACGCGCCCGGGAGGATGAAGTCCAGTGGGGTACCGTCGGTCCCACGCAGGACCCGCACGATCGGCCGGCGCGGCGCAACGAGGGGATCGCCGGCATAGCTCAGCACGATCCAGCCGACCGGATGGTCGGGGAGGACGAGGCGGCGATCGAAGACGGGATCGTCGGTCGGCTCCAACCGGAACCGCGTCGCGCGGCCGAGCCAGGCTGCGCCGCGTCCGGCCTTTCCCGTCAGTGAGGTCGAATCGACGAAACGCGCCGCGGCATCACTGGGCAGCGTCGCCTCCGCCGGCGGGCTCCGCGGCGACCGCCGGCTTCCTGCGCCGCGGCTTCGCGGCGGCCTTCTCACCGGTGCCCTTGCTGGTGCCGACGCCGACGGTGATGTCGTAATCCTCGGCCGCAGCCGGCGGCACCGTGAGTTCCTCGGCGACGATGGTGGTGAAGCCCTGCGCTTCACCGGGGGCGACCACCACGGTGGACCGCTCGACGCGGCTTGCGATCACCTTGCCCTCGCGGCGGATCTGGATCGTCACCGGCACGTCGAACCGGCCCGGCGCGCCCTTCGGGCCGAGCAGGACATTCGCCTCCACGCCGACCTTGACGGTGACCGAACCGTCCTGGCGCCGGGCGCATTCCCGGGCGAGGCGCCCGACCGAGAACTGCGTCCGCACCTCGCTCCCGGCGAGCATGCGATACGCGGCCCCGTTCTCGGCCACCTCGACGGGCGGGCAATAGGGTGGATCCAGGCTCTGGGGCTGCGACGGCGGAACCGTCGTGCCGCCGAACTTGAACAGGTTGGAGAGGACGTTGCCCTCCTCCGCGTGGGCCGGGCTCGCCGACAGCGACCCGGCGAGGATCAGGCCGCACAGGCCCAGAAACAGGTCACGACCTCCGATCATCGCACGGCTCCCGAGCGGCCTCGTCATTTCAAGCTGTCGAACCCGGCCGCGAAGCCTTTCATCGAGAGCGGAATGCCGACGCCCTCCTCGGGCGTCTGGAACACGATGAAGGTCGCCTGCGTGCCGCCCTTGAACTGGCGGATCAGACCATCATCCATCACCACCTCGGCCACGCAGCCGGTGGTGAGGCAGCGCACGAAACCGGCCCGGCCGACATCGGTCTGGTCGATCTTGAGGCCGAGGCCGGAGGGAAGGAGCACGCCGAGCGGCGCCACCACCCGCAGCAGATAGCCGCGGTTGTCGGCCGTCTTCAGGACGATCACCACCAGGGTGAGGTTCGGGCGATCCTCCGCGGCCAGGTACTGCACCAGGGCGCATTGCTCGGCCTTCGCGCCGGCCGGCGTCTCGCAGCGCAGTTGCCAATCGTCGAAGGTCTTGCGGACCATGCCCTGGGCGGCGGCCGGCCCCGCGGAGGCGAGCCCTGTCGCGGTGAGGGCGAGAGATACCGGCAGCGCGACGCGCCGGACCACGCGCCGAAAACGATCGAGCCTCGCGTGAAGCGGCACCACCGAACCCTTCGGAACGCCATCGCCGAGGACCGGCGAGGCCGTAAAATCGGGGGTGTTCCGACCATGCTCAGCCCCGCGCTGTCAAGCGATGCCGGCTCCGGTGTTGCGCCTGGACGCTACCCGAGAGTTGCAGAACGGCCTAAATGAAGGGAGCTCTTCCTCCAGCGCAGGATCCTGAAGCTGTGATGCGCCTGTCCGCCCTCTCGGCCGCCTGCCTGCTGGCCACCCTCGCGCAGGCCGGGGCGCAATCGCTTCCCGTCGGCGAGACCACCTATATCGAGCACTCCCTCAACCGCTCCGACACGCTGATCGTCGAGCATCCGCCGGTGGCGGTGAACCCCTACGGCGGCCGCAACGGTCAGGCCGCGATCGCCGGCTATTGCCGGGAGGGCGGTCTCGTCCGCCGGCGCGACACCTTCGGCAACCCGGTGATCATCCGCCAGCGCGAGGTCTGCGACAGCGTGGCGCCGCGCACCCTGGAGCCCGGCCAAGTCGATCCGCGGCCGGCCTGGCCCGGCGAGGCCGTGACGCGCCAGAAGGTTTTGCGCGCCAAGGGCTGAGGCCCAGTCAGCCGTAGCGGTGCAGGCTGGTGCCGTTGCGCTTCAGCCACGCTTCGGCCGCGTCGACGTTCGGGCAGAGGCTGTGCAGGAGCGCCCAGTACCGGGCCGAGTGGTTCATCTCGCGCAGATGCGCCATCTCGTGGGCCACGAGGTAATCGAGCACCATCGGAGGCGCCAGGATCAGGCGCCACGAGAAATTCAACTCGCCCCGGGCCGTGCAGGAGCCCCAGCGGCTGCGGGTATCCCGCAACGTGATGCGCACCGGCCGCTGGCCGAGGAGCGGCGCATAGCGCTCCACCGCCTCCGTCAGATCCCGACGCGCCTCGCGCGTGAAAAAATCCCGGACCCGGCGCGGGACATGGGCGGGCTCGCAGGAGACCGAGATCACCGGCCCCCCCTGTCCCTCCCCCTGCCCGCCCTCGACGCGCACTGCCCCGCTGCGTGTGTCGCGCAGATGCACGCGGTGCGGCTCGCCGCGTAGCGGCAGGATCGCGTCGGGTACGAACAGGACCCGCTCGGGCACGCGCGCTAGCCGCGCCGCGATCCAGCCGGCGTGGCTGGTGGCGAAACGCTGGGCGGTGTTCACCGCGGTGCGGCTCGGCAGCGTGATCACGACCTCGCCGGTGGCGGCCGAGACCCGCAGGGTGATCCGACGCGCGGTCGGGCGACGGCGCAGCGCGATCTGGAGGCTGGCTCCCTCGTGCTGGACCTCGAGGTGGTCGGGATCGGGACGACGCAGCAGCGCGAACGACATGGCACCGTTCTAGCCGGCCCGGAACCGACGCTCCAGATCCTGAACGCGGGAATCGCCAAGGTTCCGGCGGGCCGGCCTCGGAACGCGTGGCCGCGTCAGCCGGCGAGCGCCCGGGTCCAGATTTCGGTCTCGGGCATCACCAGCAGGGCGGCGGCGGCCAGCGCGATGCCGTAGGGGATGCCGGTCTTGGCGTCGTGGAGATGCAGCGCGAAGGGCAGGCGCGCGACGCGCTGCGGCAGCGGATAGGCGCGCACGGCCAGGATCGTCAGGGTCAGGGCGCCGCCGAAGATCGAGGCCACAAGGAGGTAATCGCCCAGTCCGTCGAAGCCGAGCCACAGCGCCGTGGCGGCGGCGAGCTTCGCGTCGCCCCCGCCGATCACCCCGAAGGCGAACAGCGTGAAGGTGACGGCCAGGACGACGGCGCCGGCGCCGAGGTGAAGTCCGATCTCGGCCCAGTCCATCGAGCCGGTCAGGGCGAGCAGGACGAAGCCCGCGACGAGGGCCAACGAGATCCGGTTCGGGATCAGCATCGTCAACAGGTCGCTCGCCGCGGCATAGGCCATCAGGAACGGGAACAGCACCAGCAGGCCGAAACCGGCCGTGCCGAGACTCGCGATCGCCGATCCTGCGCCAACCATCTCGGGACCAACCCTATCCGTATGTGACGGGCAAGCGGCTCGGAAGCGAGGCCGCTGCCGAACGGCGGATCCGGCGGGCCGAGACCCCATCGCGGCAGCGATGGAGCCTCGAACCTGCCGCAGATCCTGGCCGCTCCGAAAACCCGATCAGTTCAGGTTGCCGGCGATCGCGCTGAACTTGGCGGTGAGGGAGGTGCCGACGGTCTTCAGCGCGCCGATGATGACGACGGCGATCAGGGCGGCGATCATGCCGTACTCGATCGCGGTGGCGCCGGACTCGTCCGAGGCGAAGCGCGAGAACAGGGTCTTCATGGGGGGCGATCCTTCGAACAAGAACTTGCAGCGTGGACTTTGTGAGATGACCGACGAAGATTTCTACGTCTCGATCGGCGGCAGTTGGAGAGTGTCCGATACGCCTTGAAATTCGGTTAAATCGCGCCTCGATCAAAGTTCGGTCCGGCTCCGCTGCGAGCTTAGTGAAGGATCAGTTTCGCCGCTGCCGAACATTGGTGCGGCTTTCTCATGCTTAGCGGTTCCTTCACTGGTCCCGGGTTAGCGCTACAGCTTCAGGCGTCGCCACGCGCAGGCGCCGACCGCTTCCGAGACCCCCCGATGCGCCGCACCCTGTCGAATGGGGCCCGAGCCGGCCTCGTCCTCCTGCTAACGGGGGCCTCCGTCGCGGCCGCCCAGCCGGAGCCGCTGCCCATCGTCACCGTGCTGGTGGACAACGCCAAGGTGATCCGCCTGCCGGAGAAGACCGCGACGGTGATCGTCGGCAACCCGATCATCGCCGAGGTCACGCCGCAGAAGAACGGCGTGCTCGTGCTGACCGGCAAAAGCTTCGGCTCGACCAACCTGATCGCCCTCGACACGGCCGGCGGGCTGATCGCCGAGACGATGATCCGGGTCGAAGCGTCGCGGGATTCGACCATCACGGTCCAGCGCGGCCTGGATCGGGAATCGCTGTCCTGCACGCCGAACTGCCAGCCGGCGGTCCAGCTCGGCGACTCGGCCAATTACTTCGGGACGACCAGCGGCCAGGCCGATGCCCGCCGCAAGCTCGCCACCGGCGGCGGCGCGGCCGGTCCCCAGGCCGCGGAGCACTGAAGGCGCCGAACGCGACACCACACGGATCCTGAGGCAACATCCGTCCTCGGCGCGACCGTGAGTCGATTCGGTAGTATCCCCGGCGCGCCGTCAGGGAGGTCTCTCGCCGATGCCCGGCATCACGCACACGCCGCCGCCACCCGCCGTTGATCCCGGCGTGCTCGCCGCGTTCCAGGACATCGCGACGGCGACGATCAGCGATTGTCTCGACCGGATGCCGGTGCTGCACGGCCTGCGCGCCTTCCACCGGCGGGGCCGGCTCATCGGCACGGCGTTCACCGTGCGGGTACGGGCCGGCGACAACCTCGCGATCCATCAGGCGCTGGAGCAGGTCCGTCGCGGAGATGTGATCGTGGTGGATGGCGGCGGCGACACCAGCCGGGCGCTGGTGGGCGACATCATGAAGGCGATCGCCGAGAGCCGGGGCGTGGCCGGCTTCGTGATCGACGGAGCCGTGCGCGATACCGACGCCTTCGCCGATTCGGATTTCCCCTGTTACGCCCGCGCCGCGACGCCCCGGGGGCCGTTCAAGACCGGGCCCGGCGCGATCAACGTGCCAGTCAGCATCGGCGGCTGGACGGTGAACCCGGGCGACGTGGTGGTGGGCGACGCGGACGGCGTCGTGACCTTTCCGCCCGCCCTCGCCCCGAGCTTGATCGAGGCCGTGCGTGCACAGGCGGCCCGGGAGGCCGAGGTGCTCGCGCTGATCCGGGCAGGCCGATACGACGGCCGCTATGCCCGGGAGGCCAAGGGCTGAGGTTCCGCCGGCACCGCCTTGCGGAGCGGGCGTATCCCGTGGACGATGGCGTATGGAGTCTCAGACCCTCACCTACGCCATCGGCGACATTCACGGCTGCGCCGACCTGCTCGACACCCTGCTGGAGCGGATCGCCGCCCATGCCGGCGACCGCCCCCACCGGCTGGTCTTCCTGGGCGACTACATCGACCGCGGCCCCGACAGCGCCGCCGTGCTGCGCACCATCAGCCGCCTGAACTGGGCCGAGCCCGAGCGCGTCACCTGCCTGATGGGCAACCACGAGCGCATGCTGCTCGATGCGCTGCTGACGCCGGAAGCCGCGCGGCACTGGCTCCATTACGGCGGCGAGGAGACGCTCGACTCCTTCGGTGCGCGGGATCTCGGCGGCCTGCCGCGCGACACCCTCGACTGGATCGAGGCACTGCCGACCCTGCACGGGGACGCGGCCCGCTGGTACGTCCATGCCGGCTTCCAACCGGGCACGGCGGCAGCGGAGTCGGACGTGCATGACCGCCTGTGGATCCGCGAGCCGTTCCTGGAGGGCGACCACGATTTCGGCCGGCACGTAGTCCACGGCCACACGCCGCAGCGGGACGGCCGCCCGGAGATCCGCCGGTTCCGGACGAATCTCGACACCGGCGCGGTCTATGGCGGCGCGCTCACCGCCGGAATCTTCTCCGATGCCCAGGGGCCGGCGCTGGAATTCCTGTCCGTGCCCGCGGCCTGATCCCGGATCCGGCTACGAAGCGATCTTCTGGCGGACCTTGATGTCGGGGCTCGCCGCGCCGCAGGTCGGCAGGCTCTCGACCGGGCCGTGAACGGCGGACGTGCTCGACGACAGGTCGTGGTAGCAGATGCAGCCTTCGGCGAAGTAATGGTGGACCAGCGCCTTGCGCGAATGGCGCAGGTCGTTGCGGGCCGATCCGCCGTGCAGGAGATTGGCGTGCCAGAACAGCACGTCGCCCTGGCGGGCCAGGAAGTGCTGCGGCGCGGCACCGTGATCGGCGATCTCGCGCTTGATCGCGGGCTCGTAACGCTCGGAATAGGCCGCGTAGCCGCGCTCGCGGAAATCGTCCGTCGAGATGCCGACATCGTGGCTGAATAGGTACGGCAGCCGGTGGGTGCCGGGATAATAGACCAGCGGCCCGCAATCGGCGTGGATGTCCTCCATGGCGACCCAGCATGCGGCGAGGTAGCCAAGCGGGTAGGTGGTCATGTGGATCGAATCCGAGTGCTCGGATTGCTGGCTGCCTTTGTGTGACGCGATGGTCTGGAACGGGATCGCCTGCCGGCCGAGCACAAGGCTGCTGAAATTGACCAGCACCGGATGCTTGAGCAGCTGGTCGAGCTCCTCGACCTTGAGGTGCGGGTTGAGATAGCGGCCCGGATGGGGATCGTCCTCGGCCGCCTTCTCGGGGGCCAGGGTCAGGTCGCCCCGGGCGATGGCGGCCTCGTAGGCGGCCCAGGCCTCGTCGATCGTGTCCGGGTCGATCGCCCCGCGGGCGACGTAGTAGCCGTGCTCGGCCCAGTACCGGCAGATCTCGGCCTGCCTGGCCGTGATCTCGCCCCGGGCGACGCGCCGCTCGATCGTTTCTAGCGCGTCGGGACGGTCGAGCCACGGGCTCGGACCGGGTTCCGGAAAGCTCTCCGCCCGAAAGACCTTGATGCAGCCGATATCGACCGGGATGTCGGCATCGACCGCGTAGGATCGGGCCGGGGGACGCATGGGGGCGACCGGCAGCGCCTCGTCGCGCCCGAGGGTGAGGTTGCGCGCCGCAGTGCCCCAGCTGCGCGCGATCGTCTTCACCCGCGAGAGTCCGTTCGCCACGTGCCGCCCCCTGGCCCCATCCCCTTTGGGACGAAAGGAAAGCGCGGAATGCGGTGTTACTGAGGCGGATTACGGGGCTGGGGAATCAGGGCGCCGATCGCGCCCACGAGCCAGCCGCCCATCAGGGCGAAGCCGCCGATGGGCGCGGCCATCGGGAAGAGCGGCTGCTGCAGCCAGGTCCGCACCGAGAGGTCGCCGCAGAACAGGATCAGGCCGAGGACGAGGAGGCCAGACGCCATCCGCATCAGACCGGGTCGGGCCAGGCCGGCAGCGCCGAACCCTGCAAGGGCCAGGATCGCGGGGGCATGGAACAGCAGGAACTGCGCGGCGGTCTTGAGCGAATCCGCCCCGGGGATATGCGCCGCCGCGGCACTGAGCGCGACGCCGAGCAGCCCGGCGAGGCAGGCGAGCGCCACGAGCGCGCGGTCGAACCCCGAAAGCCTCATGCGCCGCGCTCGACCAGAAGCTTGGCGACGGCCGCGCGTAGCTCGGGGATGCCGAGATCGTCCCGGCTGGAGGTGAGGATCACCTGCGGGAAGGCGGCCGGCCGCTTGGCCAGACCCGCCTGGATGCCGGCGATTCGGCTGGCGACCTCGCCCTTCTTCAGGGAATCGGCCTTGGTGAGCACCACCTGGTAGCTCACCGCGGCCTTGTCGAGGCCGTCGAGCACGTCGGTGTCGATCGACTTGAAGCCGTGGCGGGCGTCGATCAGCATGAACACCCGGGCCAGGTTGGCGCGGCCCTTGAGGTAGGCATGGATCAGCTGGGTCCAGGCCTCGACCTTGGCCTTCTCCACCGCCGCGTAGCCGTAGCCCGGCATGTCGACCAGCGACAGGCGGTCGCCGATCCGGAAGAAGTTGAGCTGCTGGGTCCGCCCCGGCGTGTGCGAGGTGCGCGCCAGGGTGTTGCGGCCGGTCAGCGCGTTGATCAGGCTCGACTTGCCGACATTCGAGCGCCCCGCGAAGGCGATCTCCACGCCCTCCATGGGCGGAATTCGGTCGAGCACCTGGGCGGCCGCGTAGAAATCGGCCGCGCCGGCAAACAGCAGGCGGCCGGCCTCGAGGAGGTCGGCCGCGTCGTCGTTGGTCTCGGTCACGGCTTTCCTTATCAGCCCTTGGTGGTCGCCGCCGCCTTGGTGCCGCCGCGCCGGAACGTGGTCCGCAGGTTGTCCCACAGCTCCACCTTCACGCCGTTGCGACGCATGATGACGTATTGCTGGATCACCGACAGGGTGTTGTTCCAGGCCCAGTAAATCACCAGGCCTGCCGGGAACGAGCCCAGCATGAAGGTGAACACGATCGGCATGAAGGTGAAGATCTGCGCCTGGACCGGGTCCGGCGGCGCGGGGTTCATCTTCATCTGCACGAACATGGTCACGCCCATGATCAGCGGCCAGACGCCGAGATGGACGAAGTCCGGCGCCGGGAAGGGCAGCAGGCCGAACAGGTTGACGATGCTCGTCGGATCCGGCGCGGCGAGATCGTGGATCCAGCCGAAGAACGGCGCGTGCCGCATCTCGATGGTGATGAACAGGACCTTGTAGAGCGCGAAGAAGACCGGGATCTGGATCAGCACCGGCCAGCAGCCGGCGACCGGGTTGATCTTCTCCTTCTTGTACAGCTCCATCGTGGCCTGCTGCTGCTTCATGCGGTCGTCCTTGTACCGCTCCCGGATGGCGGCCATCTCGGGCTGCACGGCCTTCATCTTGGCCATGGACACGTAGGAGCGGTTGGCGATCGGAAGGAACAGCAGCTTCAGGCAGAAGGTCACCACCAGGATCGAGACGCCGAAATTGCCGAACAGGTGGAAGAAGAAGTCCAGCGCCCGGAACATCGGCTTGGTGATGAAGAAGAACCAGCCCCAATCGATCATCAGATCGAAGTGCTTGATGCCGAGGTCCTTCTCGTAGTTGTTGATCAGGTTCACTTCCTTGGCGCCGGCGAACAGGCGCTGGGTCGTGGTGGCGGAGGCCCCGGCGGCCAGGTTCACGGCATCGCCGCGCACGCTCGCCTGGTAGACGTTGGTGGCGCCGTCGGTGCGATCGGTGAAGGCGCCGGTATAGGGCACGTCCTGGTCGCCGGGCATCACGGCCGCCGCCCAGTACTTGTCGGTGATGCCGACGAAGCCGCCGGTCACGCCGGTCCAGGCTTTGCCCTTGGTGTTGGCACCGCCATAGGCGCCTTCCTTGGCGAGCTTGTCGTAGGTGAATTCCTGCAGGCCGTCGTTGCCGAGATAGCCGATCATGCCCTCGTGCAGGACGTAGTAGCCCTGGGTGTGCGGCTTACCCCAGCGCGAGACGAGGCTGTACGGGTAGAGCGTCACTGCGCCGGAGCCCTTGTTCTCGACCTCCTCGCGCACCGTGAACATGTACTTGTCGTCGACCGCGATGATCCGCTTGAAGACGAGGCCGGCGCCGTTGTCCCACGTCAGGGTCACGGGCATGCCGGGGGAGAGGCTCTTGCCGTCGCTGGTCCAGAGGGTCTCGCTGCCCGGCAGCGGCCCGGCATTGGCGCCGACCCAGCCGAACTCGGCGTAGTACGGCGTCTCGCTGCCGGCCGGGGAGAACAGCACGATCTCCGGGCTCTTCGGGTCCACGGTCTCGTGGTAGTTCTTGAGCGACACGTCGTCGACGCGGCCGCCCTTGAGGGCGATCGAGCCGCTAAGCGCGGGAGTCTCGATGCGGATGCGCGGCGAGCGGGTGAGCGCCGCCTCGCGCGAGACCGCCCCCGCCTGCCCGGGGACCGTGCCGGGCACGGGCGCTGCCGGGCCGCCCTCCTTGGGCGAGGGCGACGGCACCCCGTCCGGGGTGACGCCCGGCGGTTGCTGTTGCTGCTGCGCGGCCTTGTTCTGCGCCTCGATCAGGCGCTGCTGCTCCACCCGCGGGCCGGCCACGAAGTACTGCCACCCGAGCAGCACCAGCAGCGACAGGCCGATGGCCACGAACATGTTCGTCTTGTCATTGCCCATCGGGGACACCGCCGCACGCGTTCGGAGTGGCAACAGGAGCGGCACCGGCCCCATCGGGCTGGCGCACTTCCGTGATTCGGGGACCTCTGACAGCGCCCCGCGGCGGATCACGATCCGCCGCGCCGGAAGCTGCAGGCTGCGCGGGATTGTGGCCCGCATCGCGCTGGGGAGGTGTGGATTTGGAGGGCCGGCCGCCAGACTTGCTGCCGGATTTGCCGCCGGGCCGATGACCAGGGGGCCGCGGCGAGGCCGGGCGCGTCACCGTCGGGATGGCGCGACGCAGATCCTCGGCCAGGGCCTCGAAGGGTGCGTTCAGGGCCGGGCGCCGGGCGATCAGCACGATATCGGCGGGCAGCCGGGCCAGTTCGCCCGAGAGATCGGACGCGACCAGGCTCACGGCCGCGCGCAGGCGCCGCCGGATGCGGTTGCGCTCGACCGCATGGCCGACGCGTTTCGTGATGGTGAAACCGAGCCGAAGGCCCTCTGCGGCCTGCGGATCCCGCAGGCGGCCCTGGGCGGTCATGCGCTCGGTATGGAAGCGGCGGCCCTCGGCTGTCGCCAGGAAGTCAGGCCGCCTCTTCAGCCGCTCGATCGTCGCCATCGATGGTTCGATCCCGGCCGATCTCATTGTGTGTGCTGCATGACGCGTTCGGAAAACCGGGTTCCACGTTTCCGCGTCATGCTCACGCCCCGCCGCGCGGCTGCCTGAGCAGTGCCGCGCCGGCGAGGATCCGCCGGATCAGGCCGACAGGCGCTTGCGGCCGTGGGCGCGACGGCGCGCGATCACCTTGCGGCCACCGGCGGTGGCCATGCGCGCACGGAAACCGTGACGACGCTTACGGACGAGCTTGCTCGGCTGGTAGGTTCTCTTCATGGCACAGAGCCTTCAAAGGTCGAGGCGCGCTCGCGGGCGGCTGATGCCGCACCCGACCTTCACGCGTCCTGGTTGTTTGCAAACACGAAGGGCGCCCAGGCGGGGCGCCACGTCGCGAGTGGCGGGCTTATGGCGGATGGGTCCCGCGAAGTCAACGTTTCGCGGAGCTCAATGACCCTCGAACTGCATCAGGGCGCGGACCTCGACGCCCATGTCGCGCAGGCGCTGCGCCCCGCCGATGTCGGGCAGGTCGATGACGAAGCAGGCGGCCACGATCTCGGCGCCGATCTTCTGGAGCAGGTTCACCGCGGCGGTGGCGGTGCCGCCCGTGGCGATCAGATCGTCGACCAGCAGCACCTTGTCGCCGGGCTTCACGGCGTCGACGTGGATCTCGATCTCGTCGGTCCCGTATTCGAGGGCATAGGCCATCGAGACGGTCTTGTGGGGCAGCTTGCCCTTCTTGCGGATCGGCACGAAGCCGCAGGACAGCTGGTGCGCGATCGCCCCGCCCAGGATGAAGCCCCGCGCCTCGATGCCGGCCACCTGATCGATTCGCCCGCCCGCATAGGGATGGACCAGCGCATCTACCGCCCGCCGGAAGGCGCGCGGGTCGCTGAGAAGGGTGGTGATGTCGCGGAAGATGATGCCGGGCTTCGGGTAGTCGGGAATCGAGCGGATCGATTCCTTCAGCGCGACGTGGCGGCGGGCTTCCATGGGTTCGGGCCTTCCGTGGGGGACGGCGCGCTTAAAGCAGATGCCCCGGCCCCTGACCAGTTTTGAGGATCCTCGCAGCGGATCAGGCCGCCTGGACCTTCTTGAGGAGGGCGAGCAGCTCCCGGTGCAGCACCTCGTTGCCGGAGGCCACCGAGCGGGCGGCCAGGGGCTCGGCCGCGCCGTCGGCCGAGGTGACGTAGCCGCCGGCCTCGCGCACCAGGATCACGCCCGCGGCGAAATCGTAGGTCTGGAGATCGCGCTCCCAGTAGCCGTCGAGGCGCCCGCAGGCGACGTAGGCGAGGTCGAGGGCCGCCGAGCCCATCCGCCGGGTGCCGCCGGCCACCGCCATCACGGCGCCGAGTTCGCGCAGCAGGCGCGGATGGCTGCCGCGGCCGAGATAGGGCGTGCCGTAGCCCACCAGCGCGTCGGCCATGTCCTGCCGGCCGGAGACCCGCAGGCGGCGGTTGTTGAGGTAGGCGCCCTTGCCGCGCTCGGCGACGAACAGCTCGTCCTTGATCGGGTCGAAGATGACGCCGGCCACGATCTGGCCCTCGCGCTCCAGCCCGACCGAGATCGCGAAATGCGGCACGCCGTGCAGAAAATTCGAGGTGCCGTCGAGGGGATCGACGTGCCAGGTGTGGCTCTTGTCGGTGCCCTCGATGATGCCGTTCTCTTCCAGAACCAGGCTGTAGCCGGGGCGCGCCTTCATCAGGGCGTCGCGCAGGGTCTCCTCGGCCTTCCGGTCCGCAGCGGAGACGAAATCGCCCGGGCCCTTCCGCGAGACCTGGAGGTTCTCGACCTCGCCGAAATCGCGGCGCAGTCCGCGGGTGGCCTTGCGCACGGCATCGACCATCACGGTCATGAGCGGAGAGGAGATCATTTTTTTCGCGACTTTTCGGGGATGGGTGCTGGCGCCGTGGTTACAGGCCGGCGCCGGAAAAGACGAGCCTGCCGGGGAGTGGGGGATCCGGAAGAGGTTGGTGGCTTGTGGTGCGGAGCGCCCCCTCCCCCGCAGAGCTACGGGCGACACAGGTTTCGATCGTAGCCGCTTTCATGCCGTCGGCGCAGAAGGCGCGGGTCCCCTCTCCCGTGCGGGCTAGCGGATTCACAGATCGAGTTCGGCCCTTTTTGCGCGACGGTCCGTGCTTCGGCTCCAGCATCGGTGCGGGTATCCCCTCGCCCCGCTTGCGGGGAGAGGGCTTCGGCGACCTCGTCGTCGCCGAAGCGAGGCGGCAGCCGAGGGTGAGGGGGCGGTTCCGGACGCGCGCCTCGTCCTGAACCACCCCCTCACCGCCGCTCCGGCTTCGCCTGCGCTTCCCACACGGACGACGAGGTCCGTGCGGGCCTCTCCCCGCAAGCGGGGCGAGGGGACCCGCGCTTCGTCTGCAGATGTGTGAGCGTCGCAGCCCGTGCAGGAGAGGGGGCAGCAGAGAGGCGTGGATCCAGCCGCAGCCTGCGACCGCAAAAACCCTATTCCGCCGCCTCGACGAACACCGTCCCGGCGCGCGGCAGATCCAGGGTCTCCCAGGTCTCAGCCAGCGCCGCGGCGAGGCGGGCGATGTGGGCCGCGTCGTGGAACGGGGAGGGCGTGATCCGCAGGCGCTCGGTGCCGCGCGGCACCGTCGGGTAGTTGATCGGCTGGATGTAGATGGCGTGGCGTTCCAGCAGGTGGTCGGCCGCCGCCTTGCACAGCTCCGCGTCGCCGACCATCACCGGAACGATGTGGGTCTCGGTCTCCAGCACCGGCAGGCCGGCTTCGGTCAGCGCCGCCTTGGTGGCGGCGGCCTGCGCCTGGTGCGCCTCGCGCTCGGCTTGCGAGCGCTTGAGGTAGCGCACCGAGGCCCGGGCGGCCGCGGCCACCGCCGGCGGCAGGGCCGTGGTGAAGATGAAGCCCGGAGCGAAGCTGCGCACCGCGTCGCAGATCGCTGCCGAGGCGGTGATGTAGCCGCCGACGCAGCCGAACCCCTTGGCGAGCGTCCCCTCGATCACGTCGACCCGGTGCATCACGCCGTCGCGCTCAGAGATGCCGCCGCCGCGGGGGCCGTACAGGCCGACCGCGTGGACCTCGTCGAGATAGGTCATCGCCCCGTAGCTATCGGCGAGGTCGCAGATCTTGCCGATCGGCGCGATGTCGCCGTCCATCGAGTAGACCGACTCGAACACGATCAGCTTCGGCCGGTCGCCGGCCGCGCGGAGCAGCTCCTCCAGGTGCTGGAGGTCGTTGTGGCGAAAAATCTTCTTGTCGCAGCCGGAATGGCGGACGCCCTCGATCATCGAGTTGTGGTTGAAGGCGTCGGACAGGATCAGGCAGTTCGGGATCAGCTTGGCGATGGTCGAGATGCCGGCCTGGTTCGAGACGTAGCCCGAGGTGAAGACGAGCCCGGCCTCCTTGCCGTGCAGGTCGGCGAGCTCGCGCTCCAGATCCACCAGCGGCGAGTTGTTGCCGGCGATGTTGCGGGTGCCGCCCGCCCCGACGCCGCAGCGCGCGGCGGTATCGGTCATCGCGGAGACCACCTCCTTGTGCTGGCCCATGCCGAGATAGTCGTTGGAGCACCACACGGTGATCTCGGTGGTCTTGCCGTCGGGCTTACGCCACTTGGCCGTGGGGAAGCGGCCGGAGATGCGCTCGATATCGGCGAAGACGCGGTAGCGCCGCTCGCCGTGGAGCTGGTCCAGGGCGCCCCGGAAGTACCGCTCATAGCCAGAACCGGCGCGCGTCGAACCCGCTTGGGCGGGCATCGTGCTAGGCATCCGGGTGACGGTCATCGAGCGTCCTTCGCGTGTGCGGCCGTGCGGGCGGTGCCATCGCGGCACCCAAGTCCCGCGATCGAGGTCCGGCCTCGGTCCAGTCCTTCGCGTGAAGGGTGGAAGATACGCGCGGATCTGGAACTGGTTCAAGGTAAGGTTCCGACATCGCTGCCCTGCGCCCGTTGAGAGGCGGGGACGAACTCGCTAGCCTCGCGGGCGGCTTCAACCCACCCGAACACGGCGCCAGATCCTTGAGCACCCGCCCGTCTTCATGCCGAATGGCCTGCCCTGGTGCGGGATCGCGTGTCTCAAGCCTGCGGCGACGAAGGGCCGCGCGATGAGCGAGAGCAAGGATGCGCGCGCCGAGCGCCTGAAGGCGGCGCTCCGCGAGAATCTGCGCCGCCGCAAGGCGCAGGGGCGCGGACGCGCCGAGACCGGGTCGTCACCGGACGCCGACAGGTCCGGCCCGGACGAGCGCGATTCCGGCGGTCCAGATTCCGACAAATCCGGTCTATAGGGGACGGCCAAGCCTGGGCGCCGCGGCGTCCACCAGGAGAACGGCCGGCCGCGCGCCAGGGAGGTGCGCCGCCCGAGGACACATGATGGACCGCATTCACATCACCGGCGGCGCGCCCCTCAACGGCGTGATCCCGATCTCGGGCGCAAAGAACGCGGCGCTGCCGCTGATGATCGCGAGCCTGCTCACCGGCGAGACGCTGGAGCTGATCAACGTCCCCCGGCTCGCCGACATCTCCGCCCTGACCCGGATCCTCGGCAATCACGGCGTCGACCACATGGTCGTCGGCAAGCGCCCCGGACAGACCACCGAGACCGGCCAGACCATCCGGCTGACCGCCTCGAACGTCATCGACACCACAGCCCCCTACGACCTGGTCTCGACCATGCGGGCGAGTTTCTGGGTGGTGGCGCCCCTGCTCGCCCGGTTCGGCGAGGCCAAGGTCTCGCTGCCGGGCGGCTGCGCCATCGGGACCCGGCCGGTGGACCTGCTGATCATGGCCCTGGAGCGGCTCGGGGCCGAGATCGAGATCGACGCCGGCTACGTGGTCGCCAAGACCAAGAACGGCCTGCGCGGGGCCGAGATCAATTTCCCCAAGGTCACGGTCGGCGGCACGCATGTGGCCCTGATGGCGGCCTCGCTCGCCTACGGCACCACGGTGATCGAGAACGCCGCCCGCGAGCCCGAGGTGGTCGACCTCGCCGAATGCCTGAACAAGATGGGCGCCAAGATCCGCGGCGCCGGCACGCCCCGGATCGAGATCGAGGGCGTCGCCCGGCTGAACGGCGCCCGCCACGCGGTGCTGCCCGACCGCATCGAGACCGGCACCTACGCCATGGCGGTGGCGATGACCGGCGGCGACGTGATCCTCAAGGATACCCGGGCCGAGCTGCTGCACTCGGCGCTCGACGTGCTGTCGACCACCGGAGCCGAGATCAGCCAGGTCGAGGGCGGGATCCGCGTGCGCCGCAACGGCGCCGGCATCGCGGCCGTCGACGTGACCACCGACCCGTTCCCGGGCTTCCCCACAGACCTGCAGGCGCAGTTCATGGCGCTGATGACCCTGGCCAAGGGCCAGTCGCATATCCGCGAGACGATCTTCGAGAACCGCTTCATGCACGTGCAGGAGCTGGCCCGCCTCGGCGCGAAGATCCGGCTCGAGGGCGACCTCGCCATCGTCGAGGGCGTCGAGCGGCTCAAGGGCGCGCCCGTGATGGCGACCGACCTGCGCGCCTCGGTCTCCCTGGTGATCGCCGGCCTCGCCGCCGAGGGCGAGACCCAGATCAACCGGGTCTATCACCTCGACCGCGGCTTCGAGGCGCTGGAAGCGAAGCTCGGACGCTGCGGCGCGCAGATCGAGCGGGTTCGGGCCTGAAGCCAATCTGATTTCGGTTGAACGGCGTCTCGCCGACCCGAAGGCGCCTTGTTCCCAATCTGGGAACGGACTAATGTCGTGAGCGTGAACGTCGTGGCGCGCTCTGCCCTCGTGGCTTTCTGGACGCGGTATCCTCGGTCGGAGGTGCCGCTGCGGACTTGGTATGGTCAGGTCACGAAAGCCACGTGGGCAGGTCCGGCCGACATCAAGCGCATGTTCGGCAACACGGTAGATTTCATTGGCGATAACCGGGTCATCTTCGATATCGGCGGCAATAAGTATCGATTGATCGCCAGAGTGTCCTACACCTACAAGGCGTGCCAGATAAAATTTGTCGGCACGCATGCCGAATATGATGCCGTTGATCCGCTCACGGTGGAGATCGGATGATGCAGATCGAAACGGACGCTGTTCGACACACAGAAACGGTCAAGGATGTCAGGCCAATTCGCACGGCCGACGATCACCGCTGGGCGCTTGCGGAAGTCGATCGCTACTTCGCGAAGGAGCCTGACGTCGGGACACCCGACGGCGACCGGTTCGAGATTCTCCTTACCCTGATCGCGGCCTACGAAGAGCGGACCTTCCCGATCACGGCGGCCGACCCGGTCGAGATCCTGCACGCCGCCATCACCGATATGGGCCGCTCGCAGGCGGAGCTGGCGCGTCTTCTCGGCTCGCGCGCACGGGCCTCGGAGATCTTGAGCCGGAAACGGCCCCTGAACCTCGCGCAGATCCGCGCCATCAGCGAGGCCTGGCACCTGCCGATCGCGCTGCTGGCGGCGCCGTATCGTCTCGAACACGACGCCTGAGCCGCCTCAGCCCCCGATCTGCCCGCGCTTGTAGCCGAAGCCCGGTATCTCGCAGCCGCAGGGCGCGTTGTACGGGGCGGGCCGCGTCGGGCAATCGCCCCGGGCCGTGACGCAGAGGCTGCCGCTGCGCCAGCGCCGGTCGTAGCGCGGTCGATCATAATCGTCGTCCGGGGGCGGCGGAGGCGGAGGCGGGCGCCGACGCGGGCGGTCGTAATCGTCATAGAGCGGCGGCGGCGGGGGCGGAGGCCGGCGGGGCCAATCGTCCTCCGGTGGCGGCGGGGGCGGGGGGCGACGGCGGCGATCGTACTCGTAGCGGTCCGGCCCGGGGCGGCCGAACACGTAGACATCCGCGTCCGGGCCGACCTGCGCGCGCCCCGGGGCGGCGACCAGCGGCGCCAGGGTCAGGGCGGCCAGGGCCGCGAGCGGGATCCGTTTCACCATCGTCGTCCTGCCTCGAATCGTCGTCTCGGTCGTCCGGCCGGCCTTCCTGACGGCACCCGGCCGGCATAGCGTGAGTCGGATGAACCATCGCTGAGACCGCCGTCCCGGCCCCAGCCGTTGCCCGAGCGGGGTCGGGCCGCTACCTACGGCGTGCCGCGAGGCCGTCGCTGTCCGCCCGCGCCCCGTTATCCCCGAGGATCCTTTCATGGAGCTGCTCAAGCTCGCCGCCCTCGATACCGAGGACCTGACCGTGATCTCCGCGCACCTCCAGGACGCGATCCTGCGGCCGGAGGATCTGACCTACCTGGCGGGTGAGCATCGCTTCCTGATGGTCGTGCGGCGCTTCGACTGGACGCCGGACGTCCCGCCGCGTCGGCGCCTGGCAGGGGTGCACTTTGAGCGCGTCCTGCGCGTGAAGACCCGCGGCCTGGCCCCGGGGGACGCGATGCCGATGAGCCTGCTCGCCCTCACCTTCGAGGCGACCGACCCGCCCTCCGGCCATATCGACATGGTGTTCTCCGGCGGCGCGGCGGTCCGGCTGGAGGTCGAGTGCATCGAAGTTCGGATGAAGGATCTCGGCCCGGTCTGGGAGGCGGTCGCCCGCCCCGGCCACGAACTCGATGGAATGACCGCACCCGGCCCGGCGGCCTGAGACAGACGAAAGACACCCGATGGTCCGGCTCGACAGCCAAGCTCCGAATTTCGCCGCCGATTTCGCGCGGCTGCTCACCGCGAAACGCGAGATCGCCGAGGATGTCGACGAGGCGGTGCGCGGCATCATCAGTGAGGTCGTCGCCCGCGGTGACGCGGCCCTGGTCGAATTCACCCGCCGCTTCGACCGGCTGGGCGCGGACTTTTCCGCCGACGCCCTGCGGATCACCGAGGCCGAGATCGACGCGGCCGTGGCGGCCTGCCCGGCCGAGGCCCTCGACGCCCTGCGCCTCGCGGCGGAGCGGATCGAAGCGTTCCACGCGCAGCAGAAGCCGCACGACCACCGGGCGACCGACGCGCTCGGCGTCACCGCCGGCTGGCGCTGGACGGCGCTGGAATCGGTCGGCCTCTACGTGCCGGGCGGCACGGCGAGCTACCCCTCCTCGGTGCTGATGAACGCGGTGCCGGCCCGGGTGGCGGGGGTGCCGCGGATCGTCATGGTGGTGCCGACGCCGGACAACACCCTCAACCCGCTGGTGCTGGCCGCCGCGCGGCTCTCCGGGGTCCACGAAGTCTACCGGGTCGGCGGCGCCCAGGCGGTGGCGGCGCTGGCCTACGGCACCGCCAGCATCGCGCCGGTCGCCAAGATCGTCGGCCCGGGCAATGCCTGGGTGGCGGCGGCCAAGCGCCGGGTGTTCGGGCAGGTCGGGATCGACATGATCGCCGGCCCCTCCGAGGTGCTGATCCTCGCCGACGGCCACGCCAACCCCGACTGGATCGCCGCCGACCTCCTGGCCCAGGCCGAGCACGACACCGCCGCCCAGGCGGTGCTGATCACCGACAGCGCCGATCTGGCCGAGGCCGCGGAAGCCGCCGTCGAGCGGGCGCTCACCACCCTGCCCCGGGCCGAGATCGCCCGGGCGAGCTGGCGCGATTACGGCGCGATCATCCGGGTGCGGGATTTCGACGAGGCGGTCCCGCTGGTCGACCGGCTCGCCCCCGAGCACCTTGAGATCGAGACCCAGGATGCCGAAGCGCTCTCGGGCAAGATCCGCAATGCCGGCGCGATTTTTTTGGGGTCGCACACGCCGGAGGCGATCGGCGATTACGTCGGCGGCCCGAACCACGTGCTGCCCACCGCCCGCTCGGCGCGGTTCTCCTCCGGCCTCGGCGTCCTCGATTTCATGAAGCGGACGACAATCCTTGCTTGCACCCCGGAGAGCTTGCGGGCGCTCGGCCCGGCAGCGATAACGCTCGGCCGGTCGGAGGGTCTGGAAGGTCACGCCCGCTCCGTCGCGATCCGGTTGAACCTGTGAGGTCTTGGGGATGGCCGAGAAGCAGCGCGGGCCGAACCGCCTCGCCAAGGTAAGCCTGGACGAGGCGTCGATCGCCCGCGGCAACCCGGATCAGGAACACGAGCGGGCGATCGCGCTGTTCGACATCCTGGAGGACAATTCCTTCACGATCCCGGGCCGGGAAGGGCCCTACATGCTGACGCTCGGCCTCGTCGAGAACAAGCTGTCCTTCGCGATCAGCACGGTGGACGGCGAGCCGGTGATGACGCACCTTTTGTCGCTGACGCCGTTCCGACGGGTGATCCGCGACTACGAGATGATCTGCGAGAGCTACTACAACGCGATCCGCACCGCCTCGCCGTCGCAGATCGAGGCGATCGACATGGGCCGGCGCGGCCTGCACAACGAAGCCTCGGACACGCTCAAGCAGCGCCTCGACGGCAAGGTCGATCTCGACCACGACACGGCGCGCCGCCTGTTCACCCTGATCTTCGCCCTGCACTGGAAAGGCTAGGGCGCCTTCCGGCCCCGAGAGGCGATGGCTGAGCCTTTCCCCGAGACCACCCCGAAGAAGCGGCGGGTCCAGTCGGTCCTGTTCATGTGCAACTTCAACGCCGTGCGCTCGGCCGCGGCCGAGGCGATCGCGCGGGCCTATTTCGGCAAGTCGACCTACGTCCAATCGGCCGGCGTGCGCTCGGGCGAGCCGACCGACCCGTTCATGATCGCGGCGCTCGACGAGGTCGGCATCGACGCGACTCGGCACCGCCCCCGCACCATCGAGCAGTTGGAGGATTGGGAGGGGCTGAACTTCGACCTGATCATCACCCTCTCGCCGGAGGCGCACCACCGCGCCCTCGCCCTGACCCACACGCTCGCGGCCGATGTCGAGTACTGGCCGACGCCGGACCCGACCCTGCTGCAGGATGCCTCCCGCGAGCAGCGGCTCGACGCCTACCGGGACGTGCGCGATGGGCTCACCCGGCGGATCAAGGCGCGGTTGAAGACGTAGCCTCGACGCGCTCGACCCGCGACAGCAGGCAGCCCGGCCGCGCGGTGTGGACGTTGACGAAGGCCGTGCGCGGGTCTTCGAGCGCACGCAGCAGTGCCGTATCGACCTCCGCGCCGGGACAGACATGGCCGAGGTCGTACAGGCACAGATCCTCCGCGTCATAGGCCCGGACCGATACGAGGGTGTTGGCGCGGATGATCGGGGCGACGACCTCCACCGCGGTGAAGCCGGTGCAGGATCGCGCGTGCAGAAAAATCGGGCTCGGGGTCCAGTAGATGCCGCGCGGTCGCCCGAGATCGTAGGATCCGAGCAGCATCGGCTCCCCCGGCTCGGCGCAGCACAGGCAGCGCCGGCATGGAAACCCGCTCGCGCTGGTCGCCGTGACCCGCCGCACCGGATTGTCGAAATCGTCGCGACCGCTCCGGCGGAAGCGCTCCGCGACGGCGTCGTCGATCGGAATGCAGCGGTATCGGGTCATGTCGCTCTCCCTGTCCCCGGCACCGTGCCGGTTTCTCGGGGGAAAGCGTCCTATTGCTTGCTGTCGCTTCTCGCCGTGCGCATCGAAGGTCCTGGGATCCACGGCCCCCGATGGTCCCGACACTTCACCATCGAATGTTACCGCGGCGGACACATCGGCTCGACGCAATCTTCCGCGGACCACAGATCTTGCTATAGATTACGTATCAAGAAATTTCTTAGAGGAAAATGCTATGCCGAAGTCGCGATTTATTACAACAATTACCGGCGCGATCGTCTTATATTGCATCCCCGCATACGCGCAATGGAGTCCGATCGGCGGCCTATTGAATGTTCCGGTCACCCGGGATTGCTCGGAGACGGCGGGAAATATTGCGTCCGCCAAGACCGACAGCCTGTTCCTATGCCCAGCTCGAGCAGAGATAGTCGATTCCCAGGTCAATGATGCCAGTCATTTTTATATCGTCCACGAATACGGTCTTCTCGCCATCCGAACGACATCGGATCGACTGGCGGATTGCTGGGCGGCACATCAACTCGCCGGTGCGCCCAATGGACGACATTACGTCAAGCAATGGATTACGCACTGGACCAGTTACGGCGTCACCCGCCCGAATTTTGGAACACCTGCACAGCGGATCGCCAATGTCCGGGCGTGCTGCGCGTGCGGAATATGAACCCTAAAGTCTTTATGGGATTGTGCCTGCGCCTCGGCACCTCACCCCCTGCTGCCGACCAGCCAGGCTCGGATGCGGCCGGCGAGCATCGGGCGGGCGCGGGCGATGTCGTCGTCGTCGAGGAGCGGGGAACGCGCCAGGGCCGCGAGATAGGCGTCCTCGGCGCCGCGGCAGGCTCGGAACGCGGCATCCGCGGCGAGATCGGGATCCGTGAGCGCGGCCTGGATCCGGAAGTTGCGGCTGAGGCAATCGCGCCATCCGCCATGGCGCATCTCGGTTTCGCTGTCAGCGCGAACCGGCCCTGAGACGAGCAGCGTCGCCGCGAGAAGCAGGAGCGATGTGAAAGACGCAGGGGGCATGGATCGGGCACTCGGTCCTGGGACAGGGTGACGCCGACAGGGTTAGCGAAGCGTTAAGGTCCGCTGCGGAACGGACACGGGATTGCCCGGACAGATGACGAGGCCGCGAGCCCCCTGCCCGTTCGACCCGCGAAGCCGGCAGGGCGGGCGCGATCAGCGGTTGGCGGTGGTGACCGGGGAGGTGACGCCGCCGAGCGACACCCAGGCCGTCGCATCCTGGCTCTCGCGCTTGATGAACACGTAGCCGGTCTTGTGCCAGGGCACGATCGCGTTGGTCTTGTTGTCGAGGACCATGTCGCCGCGGTCGGTGATCAGGGTCAGGACCGCGTGGCCCTCGCCTTTCTCGTCGATCACGACGGTCATCCGCATCGCCCGCCGGGGCAGGCCGGCCTCGGCCAGCAGGTGCCGCTTCAGCAGCTGGAAATCCTCGCAATCGCCGATGCCGTCCTCGGCGAGGTCCCAGCGGTCGGCGACGTGGAGGTGCTCCATGTCGGTCTGCGGCTCGACCGACTTGTTCACCCGGCGGTTGACCGAGACGATCGTCGCCCAGGTCGCCGGGGTCAGGCTGATGCGCGCCGGCTCGCTCCGGTCGACGGTGCATTCCGCCGCGTAGGACTGGCAGAACGTCACCCAGGCCGCGATCGGCCGCGCCGCGCCCTGCGGCTCGGCTCCGACCTGCAGGGACGGCAGGCTCGCGAAGGTCTGCGCCTGCACCGCTCCGGTGCCGAGCCCGGCGAAGCACAGAGCCGCCCAGGCCAACCCGGCCAGAACGCGACGGCGGCGGGAAACCCGACGCGGTGCGGCGCCAGCGACCGAACCCTGCACCTTGGAAGCCGCGAACCGCATCGCCGTGACCCAACCGTTAAGCTCTCGTTAACGAAAGCTCTCACGCCGGGGGGCCGGCGGCAATCGGCGGATTAACAAAAGGTTAATGCTGTGCGCAACGCGGATGACGTAGGAATATCCCGGCCTGTGGCGCCGACGCCTCCCAGTAAGCCCGAACCACGCGAAAACGTGAAGATTTCCAACGGTCTTGGGAAACGGTGATCGCCGTTGATCGCCGCCGCCACCGCAAAACCGAAATCCGTGGGCGGCTGGAGGAACGCTCATGCCATGCACAGCAGATGTGCGCGGGGGGTTCGCCCGCGCGGCACTCGGGATCGGACTCCTGACGGCCGGTCCGGCCGCGAACCCGGACCCGTCACCGGCCCCGCAGGTGAGCCCCGGCGATCTTAGGAGCGACGGCCCCACGCAGCCGGCCAAGATGCAGGGCGGTCAATACACCGACGCGAACGGCGATCCGACCTATCACGTCACCGAGGGCGGCAAGAAGGTCGATTGGTACACGATGTCCGGGTACCTTCGGTACAACGCCAACTGCATCGTCTGCCACGGCCCCGACGGCATGGGCTTGACCTACGCGCCCTCTCTGGTCGATGCGCTCAAGGGTATGGGCTACGCCCATTTTTCCGGCGTCGTGAGCGGCGGCAAGAAGGACGTGAATGCGTCCCAGGAGCTGGTCATGCCGGCCTTCGGGGATAACTGGAACGTCATGTGCTACCTGCCGGACATCTACACCTACCTGCGCGCCCGCTCGGACAGGGCGGTCGGCCGGAACCGTCCGGCCGAGCACGAGGCGAAACCCGCCGCCTTCGCCAAGGCGGAAGATGCCTGCATGAAGTGAGGCGCGACGCCGTTCGGCGCTCCCCGGCCCTACGATCCGGCGGCGCGACGCCCCGTTGCGCCGCTCGGTTGCGCACGACATACTCTCGGCAAGACTCTTGAAGAGCGAGCAAAAACCTCGCCGCGGGGGGCGCTGGGGGGGTGAACCGTGGATCGAGGGACGGGAGGCCGCCGCCATCTGTGCGGTATCTGGACGGCCTGGACGGGGGCGGCTTCCGCCTCCGACGCGGTCTCCGACATCGTGCGGGCGATCGGCGCCCCGGCCCTGTCCCAGATCGTCGCGTTCTTCTCCGCCGACTATGATCCCGAGATCCTGGCCGCCGCCATGGACGCCCAATTCCCCGGCGTCCCGGTGGCCGGCTGCTCGATGTCGGGGGGCATCGCCCCGGCCGGCGGGCTCGACCGCGGCCTCGTCGTCATCGCCTTCCCGGCCGAGCGCTTCCGCATCGTCTCGACGGTACTCGACGCCATCGACCATCTCGACGTCGAGCGCACAGCCTCGGCCGTGCGGGCCCTGCGCCGGACCCTCGACCCGGCGGGTCCCTGCCGCGAGGCTGATACGCCTTCCGCCGACCGCCGCTTTGCCCTGTCGCTGATCGACGGCCTCGCCAACGCCGAGGAGACCGTGGTCTCGGCGATCGCCTGGGCCCTCGACGGCATCCCGATCGTCGGCGGCTCGGCGGGCGACGATTTGCGTTTCCGGGACGCGGTGCTGCTGCATGGCGGCCGGATCCACCGCAAGGCGGCGGTGCTGGTCCTGGTCGAGACCGACTTCCCGTTCGAGATCTTCAAGAGCGACAATTTCGAGCCGACGCAAACCAAGTTCGTGGTCACCGCTTCGGACGGTGAGCGCCGCACCGTCCACGAGCTCAACGCCGAGCCGGCGGCGCGGGAATACGCCATGGCGATCGGCCTCGACCCCGAGGGTCTGTCGCCAATGAGCTTCGCCGCCTCCCCGCTCGCCGTGAAGGTCGGCGGCGAGTATTTCTGCCGCTCGATCCGCCGCATGAACGAGGATGGGTCGCTCAGCTTCTTCTGCGCCATCGACGAGGGCGTGGTGCTGACGCTCGCCGAACCGCGCGACATCGTCGCCTCCACCCGGGACGAGCTGGCCCGCCTCGACACGGTGGTGGGCGGCGTCGACCTGATCATCGGCTTCGAATGCGTGCTGCGCCGGCTCGATGCCGAGAGCCGGCAGGTGGGCCACGGCATCGCCGACCTGTACCGCCGCTACAACGTCGTCGGCTTCGAGACCTTCGGCGAGCAGTACCGGGCCATGCACCTGAACCAGACGTTCACCGGCATCGCCATCGGCAAGGGACTTTCCGGGCGTGAAGAGACCGGCGACGCCCCGGTCGCGTCATGACCCTGCACCCGAGCGGTCTCGAGACCGACGAATCCCTGCGCCGGCGGATCGAGAAGCTGGAGCGGATCAACGCCGCGCTGATGTCCCATGTCGAGCGCAGCATGGACCAGCGCGGCAGCGCCTACTCGCTGTTCCAGACCGCGATCATGCTGGAGGGCCGCGTCCGCACCCGCACCGAGGAGCTGACCGGGCTGATGCACCGCCTGGAGCGCTCCAACGAGGCGCTGGCGGCGGCGAAAGAAGAGGCCGAGACCGCCAACCGCTCCAAGACCCGGTTCCTGGCGGCGGCGAGCCACGATCTGCTGCAGCCGGTGAACGCCGCACGCCTGTCGATCTCGGCGCTCGACGACCTCCCCCTGCAGCCCGAGGCGCGTACCATCGCGGGCCAGGTCGAGCGCGGCCTGCAGACGATCGAGGACCTGATCAAGACGCTGCTGGATATCTCCAAGCTCGATGCCGGCATCGTCCGGCCGCAGCTGCAGCCGGTGTTTCTGCCCGACCTGCTGGCGGAGCTGGCGGAGAGCTTCAAGCCGTTCGCCGAGCGGAAGGGCCTGCGGCTGGCGGTGCGCTGCCCGGACCTCACCGTCACCAGCGACGTGATGCTGCTGCAGCGGATCCTTCAGAACCTGGTCTCGAATGCCATTCGCTACACGACGACCGGCGGCATCGTGCTGGCGGCGCGGCGACGGGCCGGCGGGGTCCGGGTCGACGTGACCGATACCGGCTGCGGCATCGCCGCCGAGGAGCGCGACCTCGTGTTCGAAGAATTCTTCCGCGGCGGCGCCCGGACCGGCGGCGCGGAGGAGCCGGGCCTCGGCCTCGGCCTGTCGATCGTCCGCCGCATGGCCCAGGCGCTGGACCACCCCCTGATCCTGGCCTCCCGGCCCAGCCACGGCACCCGGGTGACCCTGGGCCTGCCCCTGAGCGCGGTCCCGGCCGCCACGGCGCCCCCCGCCCCCGTGGCGACCCGGCTCTCGGGCGCCCATGTCCTGGTGGTCGAGAACGATGCCTCGACCGCCGACGCCCTGGCGCGCCTGCTGCAGAACTGGGATGCCCGGGTCTCGACGTTCCGCGATCTCGCCGGCGTGCGCGGGGCGCTGGAGGCCGGGGCCGCGCTGCCCGACATCCTGGTGCTCGACTACCATCTCGACGACGGCGCCTGCGGCCTCGACGTGGCCGCCTATCTCCGCGGACGGTCCGCGCGCCCCCTCCCCGCGATCGTCACCACCGCCGACCATTCCGAGGCGATCGAGGCGCGGGTGGCGGAGGCCGGCGCCGAACTGGTCCACAAGCCGATCAAGCCCGCGCAGCTTCGCTCGCTGCTGACCTACATGCTGGCCTGACGAACAATCCCGTCCGCGCCGTGACATAGAACACGCCGCGGCCCTCGACGCTGTGCCGCGCCTGCGCGAGAGGAAGCCGGCCTCCGCGGCGCGTCCTGCGCCCGGATCGTCCCACGCAATCGACGTCGCCGGTCCTCCGGGACGCCGCAGGAGCGCGCGCATGGCGCAGGTCCCGGCCGGTACAGGCGCCCCCGCCCAGCATGACGGCCTGCCGCCGCGGGAGCGCGTCCTGGCGATGGCGGCGATCGGGCTCGCCATGACCATGGCGGTGCTCGACGGGGCGATCGTCAACGTGGCGCTGCCGGTGATGGCCAAGGATCTGGCGGTGAAGCCGGCCGACGCGATCTTCGTCGTCAACGCCTATCAGGTCGCCGTGACGGCGAGCCTGCTGCCGTTCGCGTCCCTCGGCGACATCTTCGGCTTCCGCCGAGTCTACCTGCCGGGCCTCGCCGTGTTCGTGGCCGCGTCGCTGGCCTGCGCGGTCGCGCCGAGCCTGCCCCTGCTGATCGTCGGGCGCATCGTCCAGGGGCTCGCCGGCGCGGCGATCATGAGCGTCAATATCGGCTTCGTGCGCTTCATCTACCCCCACCGCATGATCGGCCAGGGAGTCGCCAACGTGGCCCTGGTGGTGGCCGTGGCCTCGGCTGCCGGCCCGACCGTGGCGGCCGCGATCCTGTCGGTGGCGACCTGGCCCTGGCTGTTCCTGGTCAACATCCCGGTGGGGCTGCTCGCCCTGGCGGTGGCCTCGCGCACCCTGCCGGCGACACCGGCGAGCGGACGCCGCTTCGACGGGGTGAGCGCCGTGCTCAACGCGCTGACCTTCGGCCTGCTGATCATCGGCATCGACGGGCTGGGCGATCCGGAGGGCCAGGCCATCGCCGCCGCCGAGCTGGTGGCCGCCCTGGTGATCGGCGCGGTGTTCGTGCGCCGCCAGATCCGGCTGCCGGCGCCGCTGCTGCCGGTAGATCTCCTGCGGATCCCCGCCTTCGCCCTGTCGATGGCGACCTCGGTGGCCTCGTTCTCCGCCCAGATGGTGTCCTACGTCGCGCTGCCGTTCTACTTCCAGGACGTGCTGCATCTCTCCGGCACCCAGACCGGCTTCCTGCTCACCCCCTGGCCGATCGCCGTGGCCGCCATGGCCCCGGTCTCGGGGCGGCTCGCTGACCGCTACCCGCCGGGGCTGCTCGGCGGCATCGGGCTGGCGATGCTGGCCGCCGGCCTCGTGGGCGTGACGCTGCTGCCGGAGGCGCCCGCCACCCTCGACATCGTCTGGCGGCTGACCCTGTGCGGGCTCGGCTTCGGGCTGTTCCAGTCGCCCAACAACAAGGTGATCGTCACCTCGGCGCCGCGGGAGCGCGCCGGCGGCGCCAGCGGGATGCAATCGACCGCCCGGCTCACCGGCCAGTCCCTGGGCGCGGCCCTCGTGGCGGTGATCTTCGGGCTGACCCACGGGCTTGGGCCTGAGCGGGCCGTGACCCTGTCGCTCTCCTGCGCGGTGGCGCTCGCCGCGATCGGCGGCTGCGCCAGCGTCCTGCGGCGGGGTAAGGGCGGTTAGGCGGGCCGGGCATGCCACCGACCGGCACGGCACGCGTTGGCGAAGATCCACGCCGTCTCGTCCAAACCCCGGAGCCTGCGCCCATGGACCTCGACCTCACTGGCAAGAAGGCCCTCGTCACCGGCTCGACCGGCGGCATCGGCTACGCCATCGCCAAGGAACTCTGCGATCTCGGCGCAGAGGTCGGCATCAACGGCCGCACTGCGGAGCGGGTCGAGGCGGCGCTGACCAAGCTCCGCGGAGAGGCCAAGGCCGGCCGCGCCTTCGCGGCACCGGGCGACGTCGCCACCGCCGAAGGGGTCGATGCCCTCGTCCGGGCGCTGCCGTCGGTCGACATCCTGGTCAACAACACCGGGATCTTCGAGCCGAAACCGTTCTTCGAGATCCCGGATGCGGACTGGCAGCGCTTCTACGACGTGAACGTCATGAGCGGCGTGCGCCTGTCGCGCGCCTACGCGCCGGCTATGGCCGAGCGCGGCTGGGGCCGGGTCATCTTCATCTCCAGCGAATCCGGCATCAACACGCCGACCGAGATGGTCCATTACGGAATGACCAAGACCGCACAGCTCGCGATCTCCCGCGGCCTCGCCCAGACGGTCGCCGGCACCGGCGTGACGGTCAACAGCGTGCTGCCCGGGCCGACCCTGTCGGAGGGCGTGGCAGAGTTCATGAAGCAGATGGCCGGAGGTGCGGCCGATGCCGACCTCGAGGCGATGGGCCGGGCCTTCGTGGCCGAGCATCGCCCGTCGTCGCTGATCAAGCGTCTCGCGACGGTGGAGGAGGTGGCAAACCTCGTCGCCTATCTCTGCAGCCCAGCAGCGAGCGCCACGACGGGCGCTGCGCTGCGGGTGGATGGCGGTGTCCTGCAGGGTCTCGCGTAGACCACCTCGATTGAAACGGTCCTTGGCACAGGGCCATCGAGCCCCGCTTGATCGAGAGCCACCGGTCCGGCCGAGGGGCCGGACACGGGCTTAGACAATCAAGCCTTCAGGTGCGCCGCGAGATGCTTGTTCATCTCGAACATCGAGCACTTGTCCTTGCCGAAGACCTTCTTGAGCTTGTCGTCGGCGAGGATCTCGCGCTTGTTCTCGGGGTTCTGCAGGTTGTGCTTCTTGATGTATTCCCACACCTTGCTGACCACCTCGCCGCGGGCCAGCGCAGCAGTGCCGACGATCGCGCCGAGCTCGGCAGACGGCTTCAGCGGCTGCTGCAGAGCGTTCGGCTTGGCGCCGGCGGTCTTCGCGGCGGCGGGCTTGGCAGCCTTCGCGGGAGCGGCCTTGGCAGCCTTCGGCTCATCGGCCTTGGTGGTCTTGGCCGCCTTCGGCGCAGCCTTCTCGGTCTTCGTGGCCATAAACTTCCTCCGGTTCTCGGGCCGCAGGCCGGGGCATGAGCGCCCCACGGCCGAGCCAGCATAGCAGCAACTAAGCGGTGCTGCCGCCGTTCCAAGGGGAAATCGCCTTCGGAGGGCCATCATCCACAGGGCAGGCGCGAAAATCCACACCGGAACCGGCCGATTTGCACCGCAGCGAAGATGATTTCGTCAGAATCCGCCGGTCGAAACCTGCTCTTAACGATCCGGCGCCAGCAATACAGTCATGTTTACCCCGGTTCTCACGCTCGCGCTGTTGCTCGCCACCGGGCTCGTGCTCTGTCTTGGTCTGGGTGTCCGGTCCGAACCGGCCGCGCCCGGCCTGGAGCCGGGCCGCCACTTGGTCTGAGCACCGAAGCCGCCATCCGCTCCGGGGGGATTGCCGCACCGCGCCGCCCGGTGCATCTGCCGGCGCCATGATCGATCCCATCACACCCACCACCCTGGAAAGCACCGCCCACGTCGTCCAGGTGGCGCTGAGCCCGGTTTTCCTGCTGTCCGGCCTCGCGACGCTGCTCAACGTGTTCGGCGCCCGGCTCGCCCGGGTCGCCGATCAGGCCGAGCGCGTCTCCACGCGGCTGGCCGGTGCCGGCGAGGCCGAGCGGATCATCCTGGGCCAGCGCCTCGACCGGCTGCACACCCGCTCGCTGGCGCTGGACGCGGCGGTGTTCCTGGCCGCGCTCGGAGGCGTCGCGACCTGCGGCTCGGTGCTGACCCTGTTCGTCGGGGCCCTGCGCGACAGCACGGTGGCCAGCCTGCTGTTCGGCCTGTTCGGCGCCGCGATCCTGTGCACCCTGTGCGCGCTGTGCGCCTTCGGGTTCGAGATGCTGCTGGCCAGCCGGTCGGTCCGGGACCGGATCAACCAGCGCCGGGCCAATGCCGGGATGCTTGCGGATCTGTGATCGACCGGAACCCGCTCCCGCCCTGGCGTTTAGTCAGCAGGGCCGGATCCAAGTCCGGCCCCGTCCGCGTAACCCGGGAGTCATCATGCCGACGGATCTGCCCACCGAGCGTCCCGTGAGAAAGACGGGCTCCCTGGAGCTCGATCCCACCGGCGAGGGCATTGCCATCGACGAGACCGCCCGCCTGATCGCGTCCAACAAGGTCGAGGGCACGGCGGTCTACGACCGTGAGGGGAAGCACCTCGGGGCCGTGTACAACTTCATGGTCGATAAGGTGACCGGACAGGTCGCCTACGCGGTCCTGGCCTTCGGGGGCTTTCTGGGGCTCGGCGAGAACCATCACCCCCTGCCGTGGAAGGCGCTGACCTACAGCACCGAACTCGGCGGCTACGTGGTCGACATCGATCCCGGCAATCTCGCCGGCGCGCCGAGCCACGGCCCGGGCGAGGACGCCTTCGCCGACCCGAACTATCGCGGGAAGATCGAGGATTATTACGGGGTGCGCGCGCCGACGGCGTGAAGTCGTTGGCGGTTGCTAAGCGCGTGCTCCCTCCCCCCCCTGCGGGGGAGGGTGTGCCTCGCATCAGCGAGGGTCGGGAGAGGGGCAGCGCAACGGTGCGGGATGGGGCAATCGTCGTGCCCTTTCCGGAAGCGTCGCTCCCCTCTCCCGACCCGCTTCGCGGGCCACCCTCCCCCGCAAAGGGGGGAGGGAAGGCGCGTCTCATTCCCAGATCGGGCGCCCAGCTCAGCCTTAGGCGATACGGCCGAGTCCTAAAACTTCCCGCCCAGCCCGACGCTGCCGCCGGGCGAGAGCATCGGACCCATCGCGTTGCTGCCGCCGCTGCTCGCGGCGTTGCCGCCCTCGATATCCTCGCGCCGGATCCGACGCTCGCCGGCGCTGGCCGATTGCGTCGCGCCGCCGGCGCTCCGCGGGATCGCGAGCTGCTTGGTCGGTGTGGTCTGGAGCGGCTGCCCCTCGGCATCGACCGCTACGTTCTTGGCCTCGCGGTTGGGCAGGGAGCCGCGCAGCGACGGCGGCAGGCCGACCTCCGTCTCCGGCATCACGCCGCCCCCGCCGCCGAGCGCCTGACAGCCGGCCACCAGGCCGGCCAGGGCGGCGCCGAGCGCGAGGCCGCGCGCTGCGGCGCATCCCGACGAGGTGAGGGTCGACATCGTGTGGTCCTCGCAACAGGCCGCGGTGGTCTCCACGGCTCGCATGGGTTTCTGGCCCGCTGTCTACGCTGGGGTTGCGGCGAAAACCAGACACCCGTGGGGCGGTGCGAACCGGAGGTTGCCACACGACAACGGCGTGGAACTTGCGGACCGGCTGCGACGATCCATAACTTCGCCCAGGTCCTTCGGCAGAGATCTGTCCGCAGGCGGGGTCACGCCGGCGGCGGGCCCGAACCCGGCCGATACGGTCGCGGTCCTGCCGGCGCGCCGGCGGGGCCCGGCCCTTCCTCAGAGGACGCAGCGTGTTCAGAACCAACCGGATGATCGCGGCCGTGACGATCGCCCTGTGGGCGTCGGGAGCCGTGGCGCAAGCCCCGTCCACCGGGGGCGACGGCGCATCCGGCCAGGCTCCGCCCCCGAGCCCGCCCGCCGCCCAACCGGCCCCGGGCGCGACCACGGGAACGGCGCCCGCGGCGCCACCAGCCCCCGCAACGCAGGCGGCCCCGACGAACACCGCGCAACAGCAGCAGCAGGGAACGCCGGCAACGGTGCTGGACACCCAGGATTACGAGAGCCTGCTCGGGCGCAGCGTGCGCAGTGCCGGCGGCGACGAGCTGGGGCGCGTCATCGACATCATCATCGACAAGGACGGGCATCCCCGGGCCGCGATCATCGATTTCGGCGGCTTCCTCGGCGTCGGCACCCGCAAGATCGCCGTGGATTGGCGCGCCCTGCGCTTCACCGCCGACGGCAACAAGGAGCGCAAGCTGTCGGTCGCGCTGAGCCGCAACCAGGTCCGCGTGTCGCCCGAATACAAGGCCGGCGAGCCGATCGTCGTGCTCGGCCCGGCGAGCCCCGCCGCCGCCGCACCCGAGGGCGACCAGGCGACGACCGCGCCGCCGCCTGCCGGCCCCGCCGTGCCGGCGCCCGCCCCAACGGCGCCCGCTGCCGCGACCGCGCCTGCTGCCCCGCCTCCGGCTGCGCCGGTTCCCGTCCCCCCTCCGGAAAAGGCCCCGGATAAGTGACGGTGGCCCGATTGAAGGCAAGACCCGCCGTTTCCCCCCGCGAGCGCGAGGTGTCTCGCCAGGACCCGCGGTCGCGGCCCGTCCGCCTGAAGGATCAGTCGGCCGAGGTCGCGCGCGAGCCGGCGCGGGCCGCCGCGGAGGCCGTGCCGGTGGACCGAACGCTGTCGGCGGTGAGCCGCCATGGCCTCGACGCCTTCGCGTTCTTCGTGGCCAACCTGCAGACCGGGTTCGGGCCGTTCCTGGCCGTCTACTTCTCGCAGGCCAAGTGGACGCAATCCGATATCGGCTTCGCCCTGACGGTCGGGAGCCTCGTCGCCCTGCTCGGGCAGGTGCCGGGGGGTGCCTTCGTCGACGTGGTGCGCTCGAAGCGCTTCGCCGCCGCGGTGGCGGTGATCGGCATCTCGGGCAGCGCCTTCGCCCTGGCGGTCTGGCCGAGCTTCCCGGTGGTTCTGCTGGCGATGGCGGTCCATTCGGGGGCGAGCTGCGTCCTGACCCCGGCGATCGCGGCGATCAGCATCGGGCTGGTCGGGCGGGCGCGGGCGGGCGAGCGCCTCGGCCGCAACGCGAGCTTCGCGGCGCTCGGCAACGCCCTCGGCGCCGCCGGCATGGGCGCCATCGGCTACTACCTCTCGAACGGCGCCGTGTTCTACCTGACCGCGGCCCTGGTGGTGCCGACGATCATCGCGCTCAGCCGCATCCGCGCCCAGGAGATCGACGCCAACGTGTTCAAGGAGCCGGCCGCCCCGGCGCAGACGCCGCCCGCCTCCGGGAAGGACGGGATCCGGGCGCTGCTGACCAACCGCGGGCTCCTGTGCTTCTCGGCCTGCATGGTCCTGTTCTTCCTCGCCAATGCCGCGATGCTGCCGCTGGTGGGCAGCGTCCTGACCCTGCGGGCGAGCGAGACCGCCACCGCCCTGGTCGCCGCCTGCATCATGGTTCCGCAGGCGGTGCTCGCCGTGAGCGCCCCAGCCGTCGGCCGGGCGGCGGAGCGGTTCGGCCGCTACCCGGTGCTGCTCCTCGGCTTCGGTGCCCTGCCGGTGCGCGGCCTGATGCTCGCCTACACGACCAACCCCTACGGCCTGGTCGCCATCCAGGTGCTGGACGGGATCTCCGCCTCGGTGCTCGGCGTCATGGTCCCGCTCGTGGTCTCGGATCTCACCCGGGGGACGGGACGTTTCAACCTGGCGCTCGGCGCGGTCGGCACCGCGATGGGCGTGGGTGCCGCCCTCTCGACCTCGCTCTCCGGGATCATGGCCGACCGCCTGGGGAGCCACAGCGCCTTCCTGGGGCTGGCCTTCATGGGATTTGCCGCCTTCATGCTGGTGGCGTTGATCATGCCCGAGACCCGCCAGCCCCCGGAGGCGGCGTGACCCGCGGCACCGGATTCGCTTGCGTGTATCCACGCCGCTCAAGCGGCGTTCAGGTTTGATCGATAAAAGCGCGCGGGAGGTGCGGGCCGGTGCAACATATGGCAACGCTGTCGCGTTGCCGCTGCGGGTCTGTCTGCGCCCGCGTTGCACTCCGCCTCAGCCCGCACCCGCCAGTGCCGCGTGAATACGGAATGGTCACCGCGATGGAAGAGCTGCACCAATACGCTGAGAGGCCCTTCGCCTTCGTCGGGCGATACCTCCGGCGCCGCTGGGTGCCCCACCTGGTGATCCTGATTTCCGTGCTCGGCGCGGTCGGGTTCTCGGTCTCGACCGACTACGCCCTGAAGGGCGTCGTCGATGCGCTGACCAAGGGGCCGGGACCGGGCAACACCCTGGTCTGGGGGGCGCTCGCCGTCCTGATCGGCTTCATCGCGGCCGACAACATGCTCTGGCGCGTGGCGGCGCTGACCGGGGCCTTCACCTTCGTGGGCGTCACCGGCGACATCCGCCGGGACCTGTTCCGGCACATGACCGGCCATTCCCCGACCTTCTTCTCCGATCGGCAGCCGGGCACCCTGGCGTCGCGCATCACGGCGACCTCGAACGCGATCTTCACGGTCGAGAACATGTTCGTGTTCAACGTGATGCCGCCCACCGTCGCGGCCTTCGGGTCGATCGCCTACATCGCCACGGTCAACACCACCATGGCGGCGATCCTGGCTGGCGTGTTCGCCGCCGTCGTCGTGCTGATGTTCAAGATGGCCGCGGCCGGAAAGCCGCTGCACCACGACTTCGCCGCCAAGGCGGCCTCGGTGGACGGCGAGATGGTCGATCTCGTCGGCAACATGTCGCTGGTGCGCGCCTTCTCGGGCTTCAAGCGCGAGGGCCAGCGCTTCGAGGGCACCATCGCCACCGAGATGCGCGCCCGGCGCTCGTCGCTGCTCTATCTCGAGAAGTTGCGCATCGTGCACGCGGTGCTGACAGTCTTGGCGGTCTTCGGCCTGCTCTACTGGGCGATCCAGATGTGGGAGGCCGGCCAGGCGACCAACGGCCAGGTGGTGCTGGTCTGCACGCTCGGCATCCGCATCCTCGCGGCGACCCGCGACCTCGCGGTGGCCCTGGTCGACGCGACCCAGCACACCGCCCGCCTCGCCGAGGCGTTGCACACCCTGCTCCAGCCCCACGACCTCGTCGACCATCCGGAGGCGAAGCCGCTGACCGGCCAGGGCGCCAAGATCGAGTTCGACCACGTCGCCTTCAATTATCCGGACGGGCGCCCGGTCTTCACCGATTTCGACCTGGCGATCGAGCCGGGCCAGAAGGTCGGCCTCGTCGGCAAGTCCGGCGGCGGCAAGTCGACCCTGTTCTCGCTGCTGCAGCGCTTCTACGACGTGAAGAGCGGCGAGATCCGCATCAACGGCCAGAACATCGAGCGCGTCACCCAGGAATCCCTGCGCGAGGCGATCACGGTCGTCCCGCAGGACGTATCGATGTTCCACCGCTCCTTGCGCGAGAACATCCGCTACGGCCGGCCCGACGCCACCGATGAGGAGGTCTGGCAGGCCGCCGAGGCGGCGCGCTGCACCGAGTTCATCCAGGCCCTGCCGGAGGGATTCGACACCATGGTCGGCGACCGCGGCGTCAAGCTCTCGGGTGGCCAGCGCCAGCGCATCGCCATCGCCCGCGCGATCCTGAAGAATTCGCCGATCCTGCTGCTCGACGAGGCGACCTCGGCGCTCGACGCGGAATCCGAGCAGGCGATCCGTCAGGCGCTCGCCAACCTCATGAAGGGCCGCACCGTCATCGCCATTGCCCACCGCCTCTCGACGCTCCAGGATTTCGACCGGATCGTCGTGCTGGAGGGCGGCCGCATCATCCAGGACGGCTCGCCCGACAACCTGACCCATCTCGACGGCTTCTTCCGCGAGCTGATGAAGAAGGAATCGATGTCGATGTCCCTGGCCGCCGCCTGAGCGGCGAGCCCGGCCGTGCCCGATCTCGACAGCGTCGTCCGGGAGATCTCGGAGGAGATGGCCCAGCGCTCCGACCGGGGCGCGGTGGCCGACTACATCCCCGAGCTGGCCCGGGTCGATCCGAACCAGTTCGGCATCGCGGTCATCGATGCCGACGGTCGGGTCACGGCCGGCGGCGACAGCGAGACGCCGTTCTCGATCCAGAGCGTCTCGAAGGTGTTCACCCTCACCCTGGCGCTCGGCATGGCCGGCGACCGGCTATGGAATCGGGTCGGGCGCGAGCCGTCGGGCAACCCGTTCAACTCGATCGTGCAGCTGGAGCGCGAGCGCGGGGTGCCGCGCAACCCGTTCATCAATGCCGGCGCCATCGCGGTGACCGACCTGATCCTCTCGGGCCACGAGCCCCGGGAGGCGCTGGGCGAGATCCTGCGCTTCATGCAGTTCCTGGCCCAGGACCCGACCATCACCATCGACGAACGGGTGGCGGCCTCGGAAAAGCGCACGGGTTTCCGCAACACCGCGCTCGCCAACTACATGAAGTCCTTCGGCGTCATCGAGAACCCGGTGGACTACACCCTCGGCGTCTACTTCCACCACTGCGCGATCGCGATGAGCTGCCGGCAGCTCGCCACGGCCGGGCGGTTCCTGGCCCATAACGGCCGCAACCCCTCGACCGGCCACAACGTCGTCTCGGCCGAGCGGGCGCGCCGCATCAACGCGATCATGCTGACCTGCGGCCACTACGACGGCTCGGGCGAGTTCGCCTACCGGGTCGGCCTACCGGGCAAGAGCGGCGTCGGCGGCGCCATCCTGGCGGTGGCGCCCGGCAAGGCCTCGATCGCGGTCTGGTCGCCGGGCCTCGACGCCGCGGGCAATTCCCATCTCGGCCGCGTCGCCCTGGAGCGCCTGACCCAGCGGATGGGCTGGTCGGTGTTCGGGGCTTGAGACGCGTTCGGGCTCAGCGTGCCACCGTGACCGCCAGTTCGACACCGACAGCCTTCTGGACGCTGCGCAGGATCGCGAACAGGTTGCTGGCAGTCGGGTTGCCGGAAGGGCCGAGCATGCGCATCAGGCTCTTCGGGGTCGATCCCATCTCCTGCGCCAAGCGCTCGAACCCGACGGTGGCATTAACGCAGTCACGCAGAAGCGCCCTCCCTGTGTCCACCTCCCCCGCCAGGAAGAGTTCGACCGCCTCCGTCAGGAGTGCGGCACGGAAGGCTGGGTCGCGCTCGGCACGGGCTTTCACCGTCTCCTTGAAGCTGCGCGTCAGGGCCATCATCCCTCCTTCTTGCGCCGTTTGTATGCGGCCCAATGTGCACGGGCCTCGCCGATATCCTGATGCTGCCGTTGCTTGCTTCCACCGCAGAGCAGGAGGATCAAGGCGCCCCCGTCCCGTCCGAAATAGAGGCGGTATCCCGGTCCCCAGGCGATCCTGTACTCTTCGACGCCGCCGCCCACTGACTTGGCGTTGGACAGGTTGCCCTGCTCCATCCGTAAGAGCGCAACCGTCACCTTGGCGGCCGCCTGATCGTCCAGGGCATCGAACCATTCGGCAAAAGGACTCCGCCCACGATCATCGATGAACTCCCGGACTCTCATCCAAATAGTACCATATAAGTGACCTTCTGCGCCAGCGAATCCCGATCCGACTCACGCGCGGTCACCACAAAAGTGCACCAACGAACCCTTGCAGGCGTGACAGTTCCAAGGCAGTGGCGAGCGCATAAGCGACAACGCTCGGTATGGGAGGCGCGCCCGGATGGCGACGACACGGATCGCGCAGCCTGACGGACCCGCCCTGGACCCCGGCGCCATCCTGGCCCGCCTCGACCGGCTGCCGCCCACGCGCACGGTCTGGCGCTTCGTGGCTTTGCTCGGCCTCGGCTTTTTCTTCGAGCTCTACGACCTGCTGTTCACCGGCTACGTCGCCCCGGGCCTCGTGAAGGCCGGGATCCTCACGCCGACCACCCCCGGGCTGTTCGGCGCGAGCGGCGTCGCGAGCTTCGTGGCGGCCCTGTTCACCGGGCTGTTCATCGGCACGCTGGTCTGCGGCTGGCTCGCCGACCGGTTCGGCCGCCGAGCGATCTTCACGTGGTCGCTCCTGTCCTACACCGCCGCCAACGTGGTGATGACCTGTCAGACCGAGGCGTTCGGGCTCAATCTCTGGCGGTTGATCGCCGGGATCGGCCTCGGCCTGGAGATGGTGACCATCGGCAGCTACCTCTCGGAGCTGGTGCCGAAGGGGATCCGCGGCCGCGCTTTCGCCCTGTGCCAGGGCATCGGCTTCACCGCCGTGCCGGTGGTGGCGTTCCTGTCCTACCTGCTGATCCCGACGGCGCCGCTGGGGATCGATGGCTGGCGCTGGGTCGTGCTGATCGGCGCCACCGCGGCGATCGGGGTCTGGTGGCTGCGCGCCGGGCTGCCGGAGAGCCCGCGCTGGCTGGTCGAGCGCGGGCGGCTGGCAGAAGCCGACGCGGTCCTGCGGCGCCTCGAGGGCCAAGTCGCCGCCGAGTACGGCCGGCCCCTGCCGGCGCCCGCTGCCCCCGAACCCGTGCAGCGGCGCGATGCCTACGGCGATTTGTGGGTGCCGCCCTATCGGCGCCGGGCGCTGATGATGGCCGGGTTCAACGTCTTCCAGACGGTGGGCTTCTACGGCTTCGCCAACTGGGTGCCGACCCTGCTGGTGGCGCAGGGCATCACCATCACGTCGAGCCTCGCCTACACGGCGCTGATCGCGCTCGCCGCCCCGGTCGGGCCGCTGATCGGGCTCGCCATTGCCGACCGGTTCGAGCGCAAGCACGTCATCGTGGCCGCGGCACTGGTCTACATCGCCTGCGGGCTGGCCTTCGCGCAGACCCGGGACGTGTCGGCGATCGTCGCGCTCGGGATCGGCCTGACGCTCGCCTCCAACGTAATGTCCTACAGCTTCCACGCCTACCAGGCCGAGCTGTTCCCCACCGGCATCCGGGCGCGGGCGGTGGGCTTCGTCTATTCCTGGAGCCGCTTCTCGGCGATTTTTACGGGCTTCGTCATCGCCTTCGTGCTGCGCGAGGCCGGCACCCCGGGCGTGTTTTTGTTCATCTCCGCGGCGATGCTGGCCGCGGGGCTGCTGGTCGGGCTGCTGGGGCCTCGCACCCGCGACGTGGCTTTGGAGAAGATCGCTGGGTGAGGCTCGCCTTCCTGCGAAGGCGAATCGTGCTAGCCTGACGGCATGGTCGCGCAGCCGAAGCCCCGGATGACGGTCGACGAGTTCCTGGTCTGGGCCGAGGACCAGCCGGGACGTTACGAGCTGGTCGAAGGCCAAGTTGTTGCGATGTCGCCGGAGCGGGTTCGGCATGCGGAGGTCAAGGCCTCGGCTTATCTCGCTCTCCGATCCGCTCTGAGCCGGACGCCGCTTCCCTGTCGCGCATTGCCGGACGGGATGAGCGTGCGCATTGACGACACGACGGTCTTCGAGCCCGACGCCCTCGTCTATTGCGGCGCGCGTGCGGACCCGGACGCGATCGAGATCCGCAATCCTATCCTCGTGGTCGAGGTGCTGTCGCCCAGCACGGTCACAGTCGATTCCGGCCGCAAGCTCTCCGGCTATTTCAGCCTCGCCAGCGTCGCGCACTATCTGATGATCGACCCGGTCAAGCGCCTGGTGATCCACCATACGCGCGGCGCCGAAGGGCTGATCGCGACCCGGATCGCCAGCGAGGGCACCCTCGACCTGACCCCGCCCGGTCTGAGCCTGTCCGTCGCCGAGCTGTTCGCCGATCTCCCGCCCCCAGGAGATCCCGCGGCTTGATCCGATCCGAGGCGGATGTCACAGCGGCGCAACAGCGAATCAGGACGCCCGGATGACCACACCCCTCGATCTCCTCGTGCTCGGCAACGCCATCGTCGACGTGATCGCCCGCACGGACGACGCCTTCCTGGTTGCCCAGGGCGTCACCAAGGGCGCGATGCAGCTGATCGACGAGGAGCGCGCGGAGGCTTTGTTCGCCGCGATGGGCCCCGCCACGATCGTCTCGGGGGGCTCGGGGGCCAACACCGCGGTTGGCGCGGCCTTGCTCGGCGCCAAGACCGGCTTCGTCGGCAAGGTCCGCAACGACGAGCTCGGCGGCCTGTTCGGCCACGACCTGAAGGCCACCGGCGTTGGCTTCTCGGTGCCGCCGGCGAGCGAGGGGCCGGCCACGGCCCGCTGCTTCGTGCTGGTGACGCCGGACGGCGAGCGCACCATGAACACCTATCTCGGCGCCTGCCAGGGTCTGAACCCCGAGGACGTGGACCGGGCGCTCGTGGCCTCAGCCCGGGTGGTCTACCTCGAAGGCTATCTGTGGGACCCGCCCGCCGCCAAGGACGCGTTCCGCAAGGCCGTCCAGATCGCCCACCAGGCCGGCAACGCCGTCGCGTTGACCCTGTCGGACGCGTTCTGCGTCGGCCGCTACCGGGACGAGTTCTTAGGGCTCGTGCGCGACGGCAGCGTCGACATCCTGTTCGCCAATATCGGCGAGCTCCAGAGCCTCTACCAGACCGACGATCCCGAGGCCGCCGTGGCCGCGCTCCGCGACGAGCGCAACGCCCGCGGCCGGCACCTGCTCGGCCTGGTCACCCGCTCGTCGGACGGCGCCCTGGTGGTGCAGGGCGGCGAGGTCCGGTCGGTCGAGGCGAGCCCGGTGCGCGAGGTGCTCGACACCACCGGCGCCGGCGACCTGTTCGCCGCCGGGTTCCTGGCCGGCCATGCCCGCGGGCTCGACAACGTCACCAGCGCCCGCCTCGGGACGCTGGCGGCCGCCGAGGTGATCCAGCATATCGGCGCCCGCCCCCAGGCCGACCTCGTCGGTCTGGCCAAGGAGCGCAAGCTGCTCTGAGCGGACCCGTTCAGGCCGCCCGCACCGTCGCGAGGAAGTGGGTCACCTCGGTCCGGAGATGCTCGGACCGGAGCGACAGCTCGGAGGCCGAGGTGAGCACCTGGCTGGCCGCCGCCCCGGTCTCGTTAGCGGCGCCTGCGACCCCGGAGATGCTGCTCGTCACCTCGCCGGCGCTCGAGGCCGCCTCGGTGACGTTGCGGGCGATCTCCTGGGTCGCGGCCCCCTGCTCCTCGACGGCGGCGGCGATCAGGGTCGCCACCGCGCTGATCTCCTGGATCCGCCCGCCGATGCGGCCGATCGCCGTGACCGCGTCGTCGGTGGAGGCCTGGATCCGCCCGATATGGCCGCTGATCTCGTCGGTGGCCTTGGCGGTCTGGCTCGCCAGCTCCTTCACCTCCGCGGCCACCACGGCGAAGCCCCGCCCGGCCTCGCCGGCACGCGCCGCCTCGATGGTGGCGTTCAAGGCCAGCAGGTTGGTCTGTCCGGCGATGGTGGTGATCATCGTCACCACGTCGCCGATCCGGGCCGCCGCGCCGCTCAGCTCCTGCACCAGATGGGCGGTCGAGGCGGCATCCTCGACGGCGGCCTGGGTCAGCGCCGCCGCGTTCGAGACCTGGCGGCCGATCTCCTGGACTGAGCTTTCCAGTTCCTCCGCGGCCGAGGCGGCGGTGTTGACGTTGACGGCGGCCAGTTCGGCCGCGCTCGCCACCCGCAGGGATTGGCTGGCGGCGCCGGAAGCCGTGCTGGTCATGGTGGTGGCCGTGGCCTGCAACGCCGCGGCGGCCCCCGAGACCGTCCCGATGATGCCGCCGACGGCGCCCTCGAAGGCGTCGGCGATCTGGCGCATGCCGGTCTTGCGCTGCTCCTCGGCGACCTGCCGCGCCTGAGCGGTCTCCGCCTCCAGGGCGTGCGCCCGGATCAGGCCGTCCTTGAAGACCTGGACGGAGGCCGCCATGGCACCGATTTCGTCCTGCCGTTCGGCATAGGGAACGGCGACGGACAGGTCCTGCGCGGCCAGCCGGGTCATGATGTCCGTCATGGTGCGGATCGGGCGGGCGACGCCCCGTAGGATCATCCAGAAGGCTCCAGCCGTCGCGGCCAAACCCGCGATCAGCACGGCGACCGTCACCGTCCAGGCGGTGGTGTAGGCGTCCTCGGCGCGCTTCGTCGCGGTCTGCGTGCCCTCGGCATTGACCTTGGCGAGATCCGCCAACGCTCCGAAGGCGCCCACCAGAGGGCCGCGGGCCGGCGCGATGGCGTCGCGGGCTGCGGTGCGGTCACCGCGCTTGAGCGCGGCGACAATGGCCTCCCGGGACGCCAGATAGGCCTGCCACCGCGCCTCGAACGCGTTCCACAGGCCGGTCTCGCGCGGCGATCCGATATGCGACCGATACCGCTGGAATTTCTCCGGGATGGCCGCATCCATCTCGGTGAATTCCGCGTCCAGGTCGCGGTTTTCGGCGCTGTCCTCGGCGATGACCTTGCGGATCGTCGTGGTGTGGTAGCGCAGCGCCAGAAACTGCAGCTCGTCCAGCTCGTGATTCTTCACGTTCCAGACATCCCGCATCTCCCGGGCCGAATCATGCACGTCTTTGATACTTACAATATTGCACAATGAATTTACGACCAGAAGAACAAGACCGATACACGAAACCAGGAACAACCGGACCGTTATGCTGCGACCAAACCGCATCTCACTCTCCACCCCGCGTCACGGCGTAAGATATTACCGCGCCAGCGTGACAAGAGGGATTTAAAGACCGCGCTTTAATTTAAAAAATCGACGATCGTCAGACGGGATGACGAACAAATTCTCGCGCAGGCTCGCTTTATAGCCTGAAACGATTCCCTTGAGCCCAATTGGAAGTAGAGAAACGGCGATCGCCGCGACGGCCTGCCGGATCACGGCCGCAGCAGCACCTTCCCCACCGCCGCCCGGCGGGTCAGCAGGCCGAAGGCCTCCGGGAAATCGGCCAGTTCGTAGGTGCCGTGGACCTGCGCGGTGAGCTTGCCCTCGGCGACCCAGGCGAGCAGCCGGCGCTGGTCGGCCCGGTGCGCCTCCGGCTCGCGGTCGAGGAAGGCGCCCCAGTGGACGCCCTGCACGTCGAGCTCCTTCAGGAGCATCAGGTTGAGCGGCAGGCGCGGGATGCCGCCGGCGGCGAAACCGATGACGAGGTAGCGGCCGCGCCAGGCCAGCGCCCGCAGGGCCGGCTCGGCGTAGTCGCCGCCGACCGCGTCGTAGACCACGTCGACCCCGCCGCCGCTGATCCGGCGCAGTTCGTCCTTCAAGGTGGTGGGATCGTAGACCAGGGTGGCCTCGGCGCCGTGGGCGCGGGCGACCGCGAGTTTTTCCTCCGAGGAGGCGCAGGCGATCACCCGGGCCCCCATCAGGCGGCCGAGCTCCACCGCGGCGAGGCCGACGCCGCCGGAGGCGCCCAGAACCGCGAGCCACTCGCCCGGCTTCACCTGCGCCCGGTTGGCCAGCGCGTGCAGCGAGGTGCCGTAGGTGATGGTGAGCCCCGCGGCCTGCGCGTCCGGCACGGCCTCCGGCACCGGCGTGAGCTTCGCCGCGTCGATGGCGATCAGCTCGGCGCAGCAGCCATGGCCGGCATGGACGATCACCCGCTCGCCCACGGCGACGCCCGAGGCCCCCTCCCCCAGCGCCTCGACCACGCCGACGCCCTCGCCGCCCGGCGAGAACGGCAGCGGCGGCTTCACCTGATAGCGGCCGGCCACGATCAGCGTGTCGAAGAAGTTGAGGGCCGCGAGCCGGATCCGCACCAGGGCCTGCCCGGGACCCGGCACCGGATCGGGACGCTCCACGATCGCCAGATGCTCCGGCCCGTCGAGCTTCGTGCACAGCAGCGCCCGCATCCTGTCCTCCCGGTTGGTGTCTTTGTCTCTGTTCAGACCAACGTTCAGGCTAAGACCGGCCGCGCGGTCAAGCCGTCCCGATCATCTCGCGGATGCGGGCGCCCAGCACCTCGACCACGAACGGTTTTGTGATCACCTGCATGCCGGGGTCGAGCTGGCCGTTGCCGAGCACCGCGTTCTCCGCGTAGCCAGTGATGAACAGCACCCTGAGACCGGGGCGCGTGGCCCGCCCGGCCTCGGCCATCTGCCGGCCGTTCATGCCGCCCGGCAGCCCGACATCGCTCACCAGCAGGTCGATGCGTACGTCGGATTGCAGCACCTTGAGGCCGGCGACGCTGTCGGCCGCCTCGATCGCCGTGTAGCCCAGATCCTCCAGCACTTCGGTGACCAGCATGCGCACGGTCGGCTCGTCGTCGACCACCAGCACGGTCTCCCCCGGCGCCGCCCGGGCCGGCGCCCCCGGGACGGCGTGTGGATCCTCTTCCGCCACGTCGCCGCGGTGGCGGGGCAGGTAGAGGCAGACATGGGTGCCCCGGCCGACTTCCGAGACGATCCGCACCTCGCCACCCGATTGCTGGGCGAAGCCGTAGATCATCGACAGGCCGAGGCCGGTGCCCTGGCCGATCGGCTTCGTGGTGAAGAACGGCTCGAACACCTTCGCGACGATCTCCGGCGGCATGCCGGTGCCGGTATCGATGACGCGCAGCACGAGATACTGCCCCGGCGGCATGTCCAGGCGGCGGGCTTCGCGCGCGTCGAAGGTGGCGTTGACGGTCTCGATCGTGATCCGGCCGCCCTCCGGCATCGCGTCCCGGGCGTTGATGCACAGGTTGATCAGCGCGTTCTCGAGCTGCGGCGGGTCGACCAGGGCCGGCCACAGGCCGGCATCGGCAGCCACCGCGACGGTGACGGCGGGGCCGACCGTGCGCCGGATCAGCTCCTCCAGGCCGGCCACCAGCCGGTTCACGTCGGTGGGTTTCGGGTCGAGGGTCTGCCGGCGGGAGAAGGCGAGCAGGCGGTGTGTGAGGGCGGCGGCGCGCTTCGACGCGCCCTGGGCGGCATTGATGTAGCGATCCACATCCATGACGCGGCCCTGGGCCAGTCGGGTCTGGATCAGCTCCAGCGAGCCCGAGATGCCGGCGAGCAGGTTGTTGAAGTCGTGGGCGATGCCGCCGGTGAGTTGGCCGACCGCCTCCATCTTCTGCGATTGGCGCAGGGCCTCCTCGGCGGCCGCCAGGGCGTCGGCGCGCTCGCGCTCCCCGGTGAAGTCGCGCCCGACCGCGTTGATCACCCCGTCCCCGGGCCGGGCCGCCCAGGTGATCCAGCGGTAGCTGCCGTCCCGGTGGCGGTAGCGGTTGTCGAAGCGCGTGAGGCTCCCGCCCTCGGACAGCTGCCGTGCGCCCTCGCCGGTGCGTTCGAGATCGTCCGGATGGACGAAGTCGATCAGGTTGGTGCCGACGAGCGCGTCGGCGCGCCAGCCCAGCACCTCCGTCCAGGCCGGGTTCACCGCGGTGATCGTCCCGTCGAACAGGCAGCGCAGCATCATGTCGGAGGAGAGGGTCCACAGGGCGTTGCGGTCGGCGGTGCGCTCCTCGACCTGCCGGGCCAGGGAGGCGTTGAGGTCGCGCAGCTCCGCGAGCGCCGTCTCCAGCCGAGCCTGGCTCTCCGCGAGGGCGGCATCGGCCAGGACGCGGCCGGTGGTCTCGTTGGTGAGGATGAACAGCCCGGCGACTTGGCCGTCCGCGTCGAGCACGCGCGAATACGAGAAGGTCCACCACGTGTCCTGCGCGCCCCGGTCGGTGTCGAGCCGCCACGGCAGGTCGATGAACCGCTCGGGCCGGCCATCCATGGCGGCCTCGATGATCGGCTTGGCCTGTGCCCAGCCATCGGCCCAGACCTCATCGAACCGCGCGCCCAGGGCCCAAGGCAGCCGCGGCCCGAGCAGGGGGACGTAGGTGTCGTTGAAGAAGAAATGCAGATCCGGCCCCCAGGCCAGGATCATCGATTCCGGCGAGTTGAGCACCAGCGACAGGGCGGCGCGAAACTCCGCCGGCCAGGCTTTTGGGGGGCCGAGGGGATGGCCGGACCAATCGCGCGCGCGGATCATGCGCGCGGCCTCGCCGCCACCGGAGAGGAAGGCCAGGGGGTCGGTCACGGGGCGATAGTGATCTGCATCATGGCTAATGCCGCGTATGACCGTCTTCGACCGTACTTCCAAGGCCGCGCAGCCTAAATAGAAGATCGCTCGCCATGCCTCATGCTCAGCGCTTCCGCCTGATCGAAGACGATGGCGCGGCCCGCGCAGCCGCGGAACAGTTGTTCGCGGTCGTCCGCCGCACACTCGAGCCGGTCCTGCCGGCCGCGACGGAGATCCTGCACGTCGGCGCCACGGCCATACCGGGCTGCTTGACCAAAGGGGATCTCGATATCGTGGTCCGGGTCGAGGGTCAGGGCTTCGCCGCCGCTGAAAGCTGCCTTGCGGCACGCTTCGCGCGCAACGACGGTTCAGTCCGCACCGATGACTTCGCAGCCTTCGAGGATACCGGCCGGATGCCGCATCTCGGGATCCAGCTCACCGTCAAAGACGGGCCCTTAGATGTCTTCCACCGTTTCGCCGCGGCCCTGCGCGCTGATCCCGAACTGGTGGCCCGCTACAATGCGCTGAAGCGCGCCCACCATGATCACCCGATGACGCTGTACCGCGCCGCAAAGGACGCGTTCATCGCCGACGTCCTGCAATCCTGCCCGTCGCCATCGTCGCGCGACGGCGGTTAGGCCGCCGGGACGGCGCAGGCCTACGACCTCAATGCGCCTCTTGCCAGTTCCCCGCCGCCTTGGCCTCCACCACCAGCGGCACCCGCAGCGTCAGAGCCGGCGCCGGAGCCTCCTCCATCACACTCGCAATAATCGGGATCGCGCGATCGACCTCGTCCTCGGCGGCCTCGAAGACCAGCTCGTCGTGCACCTGCAGCAGCATGCTGACCTTGAGCTTTTGGGCGGTGAGCGCCCCCTCGATCCGGGTCATGGCCCGGCGGATGATGTCGGCGGCCGAACCCTGGATCGGGGCGTTGATCGCCTGGCGCTCGACGCTGGCGCGCTCGGACGGGTTGTTGGAGCGGATCTGCGGATAGTGGCAGACGCGGCCGAACAGCGTCGTGACGTAGCCCTTGTCCCGGCAGATTTTCTTGGTGGTGTCGATGTAGTCGCGGATGCCCGGGAACTGCTCGAAATACTGCTTGATGAACGCCGAGGCCTCCTCCCGGCCGATGCCGAGCCGGTCGGCCAGCCCGAAGGCCGAGATGCCATAGATGATGCCGAAATTGATGGTCTTGGCGCGGCGCCGCAGGTCCGGGGTCATGTCCTTGAGCGACACGCCGAACATCGCCGAGGCGGTCGCCGCATGGATGTCAATGCCGTCCTCGAATGCTTTCCGCAGCTCCGGGATGTCGGCCATGTGGGCGAGGAGCCGCAATTCGATCTGCGAGTAATCCGCCGAGATCAGCCGGTTGCCCGGCGCGGCCACGAAGGCGCGGCGGATGCGGCGGCCCTCCTCGGTGCGGATCGGGATATTCTGGAGGTTCGGCTCGGAGGAGGACAGGCGACCCGTCGTGGTCGCCGCCAGCGAGAACGAGGTGTGGACCCGGGCGGTCTCCCGATCGGCATGGGTCTGGAGCGAATCGGTGTAGGTGGATTTCAGCTTCGAGAGCTGGCGCCACTCCAGGATCTTTTTGGGGAGGGGATGCCCGGCCTGGGCCAGTTCTTCGAGAAGCGTCGCGGGCGTCGCCCATTGCCCGGAGGGCGTCTTCTTCGCTCCCGGCAGGCCCATTTTCCCGAACAGGATGTCGCCGATCTGCTTGGGCGAGCCGACGGAAAATTTCTCGCCGGCATCCTCCTGGATCTCCTCCTCCAGGCGGACCAGGATCTGCGAAAAATCGCCCGAAAGTCGGCTCAGCATCTCGCGGTCGACCCGGATGCCGCGCTGCTCCATCCGGGCGATCACCGGCAGGAGCGGCCGCTCCAGGGTCTCGTAGACGGCCACGCGCCGCTCGGCGACGAGGCGCGGCTTCATCATCCGCCACAGGCGCAAGGTCACGTCCGCGTCCTCGGCCGCGTAGGCCGTGGCCTTGTCGATCGCGACCCGGTCGAAGCTGACCTTGTTGCGGCCCGTACCGGCCACATCGGAAAACGTGATCGGCTGGTGGCCGAGATGGCGGCGGGCCAGCTCGTCCATGCCGTGGCCGCCCTTGCCGGCGTCGAGCACGTAGGAGATCAGCATCGTGTCGTCGAACGGCGCAATCTCGATGCCGTAGCGGGCGAGCACGACCCAATCGTATTTCAGGTTCTGGCCGACCTTCAGCACCCCGGGATTCTCGAGGAGCCGCTTCAGCCGGGCGATGGCCGCGTCGAGCGGGATCTGGCCGGGCACCAGCTCGGCCACGTCGGAGGCCGCCGCGCCCTCGCCGAACAGGTCGGTGGAATCGGCCTGCACCTTCGCGGCCTGGATATGGGCCAGCGGGATGTAGCAGGCCCGGCCGGTGGCGATGGCCAGGGAGACGCCGACCAGCCCGGCCTTGTGCGCGTCCAGCGCGTCGGTCTCGGTATCGACCGCGACCACCCCGGCCTCCTCAGCCTCGGCGATCCAGGCGTCGAGCTGCTCCAGGGACGCGACGGTCTCGTAGGCGGCGGTGTCGAACGGCGCCACCGCCTCGGCAGCGCGGGCGGCGACCACGTTGCCCGGCGTCGCCTCGATCGGCGCCCGGGGCTTGGCCGGTGCGTCCGGCAGGTCGAGATCGGCGAAGGGATCGACCTCGCCGCCCTCGGGCGGGGCGGCACCCGGCGGCCGCTCGGCCCCGGCCGCTTCGGTCTCCGGGTCCGGCGGCACGGAGTCGCCGAAGAACGGCACCGCATCGCTGCCGCCGGCGCCGTTGCTGTAGCCGTGGGGCTTGGCGCCCGGCAGCAGCGCCGGATCCGGCTTCACCGCCTCGGGGTCGACATGCAGCATCTGGGCGATGCGGCGGGTCAGGGTGTTGAACTCCATCGCCTTCAGGAAGCCGACGAGCTTTTGCGGGTCGGGCTCGGGGACGCGCAGGTCGTCCAGGTCGACCGGGACCGGCACGTCCTCCACCAGAGCCACCAGTTTGCGCGACAGCTTGGCCTGATCGACATTGGCCAGCAGAGTCTCGCGGCGCTTGGGCTGCTTGATCTCGCCGGCCCGTTCCAGCAGTGCGTCCAGGCTGCCGAACTCCTTGATCAGGGCCGCGGCGGTCTTCAAACCGATGCCGGGCACGCCGGGGACGTTGTCGGAGGTGTCGCCGATCAGGGCCAGCGCGTCGCCGATCTGGTTGGGCTGCAGCCCCTCCCATTTGGCGATGATCGCCTCGACATCGAGGTTGCGCTCGGGCCGGTAGCCGGCCTTGCCCTTGGCGCCGGATTCGAAATCGTAGAACCGGACCAGCGGCCCGACGAGCTGCATCAGGTCCTTGTCGGACGAGACGATGATGACGCCGGCGCCCCGGGCCTCCGCCTGTCGGGTGTAGGTGGCGATCAGGTCGTCGGCCTCGTAGCGCTCCAGCTCCACCGCGTGCAGGCCGAAGGCCCGCACCGCGTCGCGCATCAGCGGCATCTGCCGCTTGAGGTCGTCGGGTGCGTCGGGGCGGTGGCCCTTGTAGTCCGGGAACATCTCCTTGCGGAACGAGCCTTCGGACTTGTCGAAGACGATGCCGAGATGGGTCGGCATCGTGCCGGCGGCCCCCTCCTGGATGAACTGCGCGATCTTGGTGCAGAACAGCCGCACGGCGCCGGTGGGCAGCCCATCCGAGGGGCGCGAATTGTACTTCTGGTCCTGGTTGATCGACTGGAAATAGGCCCGGAAGATGAACGAGGAGCCGTCGACCAGAATCACCTGATCGCCCGGGCCGACTTTTTTGGGACTTGCGGCGGCAGTCTCGACGGTCATGGGCGCTCGACAGTCATGGGCGAAGGCGTCTCGGGGCGATCAGGGCTCGGGCGCGCGGTCCAGCTCGGCCCGGCAGGCCGCGACGAGAACGGGCAGTTCGTCGTGGACGGTGAGCCAGACGTTGTCCAGCATGACCCGGTGATAGCCGTGACGGTAGACGTTGCTCGCGTCTGCGATGTCGCGCCACGGCACGTTCGGGTGGCGGTCGCGCATCTCATCGGTCAAGCGCCGGCTCGCTTCCGAGATGATCTCCAGACAGCGGACCACGGCATAGTTGGTTCGCAAATCTGCTTCGAACGCCTCGAAGGTCATCCCCGCAACGAAATGCTCGGCGGACCGGGCGTTGACGATGATGTCCTCGCAGGCGTCGAGCGCGCGCTCAGAAGGCTGAAACGGCATCGCGCTCGGCCCTCTTCCGGACGCGCTCCTTGAGGCCCTGGCGGTCCGCCACGTCGACGGGAACCGGGAACAGGTCGTCAATGAACCGGCACAGGCCGACATAAGTGAACAGGTCGCGTACCCGCTCCGGGTCGATCTCGATCATCACGTCGAGGTCGCTGTCGGCCCGGGCCTCGCCGCGGGCGACAGAGCCGAACAGGGCCGCGTGCCGGACGCCGCGGCGGCGCAACTCTGCCTCGTTGGCACGCAGGATGGCGAGGGCGTCGTGGCTGTCCATGGCAGAGGGGCCGGGCGGATGCGATCGGCGCCAGGTTAACAGAAACCAAGCGCCACGGCTCCCGCTTGGTCGCCCGCATCCATGCTGGATTGTCGAGGATCAACAACGATTGCCGCCGGAGACGCTCACGGCTCGTTTTGCGAGGCATCCAGTTCGGCCCGGCACATCGCCACGAGATCGGCCATCCGACCTTGAACCACACGCCAGATCATCAGCGCCGAGACACTCTTGTAGCGATGCCGATAGACATTCCCGGCATCAGCGATCTGACGCCAGGGCAGGTGCGGATGACGGAGCTGCGTTTCGGGATCGACGCGCCGGCTCGCCTCGGAGATGATCTCCAGGCAGCGCGTGACCGCGTAGACGCTGCGTCGGTCCACCGCAAACGTATCGAAACTCATGCCGGAGACGAAGTCCTGCGCCGCCTCTGCATTCTCCAGGATTCCGAGCAGCGCGTCGCGTCCGCGGTCAGAAAGCATGAATCGCGTCGCGCTCGGCATGCGGGCGGACATGGGGCCTCAGCATGTCGCGGCTGGCGACATCGACGGCGATCGGAAACAGGTCGGCGATGAACCCGGTGACACCGACATAGTCGTACACGTCACGGACGACCTCGGTGTCGATATCGATCATCACATCGAGATCGCTTCCCGGATGCCCCTCCCCCCGGGCGATCGAGCCGAACAGGGCAGCATGTCGAACGCCGCGGCTTCGCAACGCGGCCTCGTTGGCGCGCAAGATCGCAATGGCGGCCTGACTGTCCATCCAGCAATGTTAATCCGGAAGGCCCGCGCGCTGAAGGCCCAGCCAGCGCCAAAATGATAGCGGCGCAACTCTCAACAGGATGCCGATCACGCAGCCAATTCGCGCCCGATCTCCTCCACCCGGCGCAGGTCGTCCACAAAGGCCGCGTAGGCCTCGGCCTTGGCCTCGTCGGGCAGGCGCAGCAGGTAGGACGGGTGGACTGTGATGAAGCCCTGGAAGCGGTTGTCGAGCCGCTCGAACCGGAACGGGCCGCGCGCCCGGGTGATCTGGACCGCCTTGCCGGTGAGCGCCAGCACGGCGGTGGCGCCGAGCGCGACCACGAGCTTCGGGGCCACGAAGTCGAGCTCGCGGTCGAGCCACCAGCGGTAGTGGCTGACCTCCCCGGCCGTGGGCTTCTGATGGATGCGGCGCTTGCCGCGCTCCTCGAACTTGAAATGCTTGACCGCGTTCGTGAGGTAGCTCGCCCCCCGGTCGATCCCGGCCTCCGCCATGGCCCGCGAGAGCAATTGTCCTGCCGGCCCCACGAAGGGGCGGCCCTGCCGGTCCTCCTGGTCGCCCGGCTGCTCGCCGACGAAGGCGATGATCGCGCCGACCGGCCCCTCGCCGAGCACCGCCTGCGTCGCGCCCGGGACCAGCGGCTCGGTCCGCTTGATGATCGCGTTCAGTTCGTCGAGGTTTTTTGGATCCTGGTCGGCCATGGCGGCGACGGCGCGGGCGGGTTCGCGGCGTGTGGGCAAGGTCGGTTCCCTCTCGATCATCGCTTCGGTCCGCCCCGCCGCCGCCCGCACGAGGGCGGGGATCGCGGCGGTCTCGGGCATGTTGCGCCAGTATTTTTTGGGCATCTCCGCCCGCATCGCCCGGAGATTGGTGCGGGCCGGGTTGAACGTGCTCTCGTAGTAGGTCTGCCAGCCGGCCTCGAAGCCATCGCCCTCGGGCAGCGCGGAGCGGTCCCCGGGTGGGCCGTAGGTCAGGGTGTCCGTATCCCACTGCGCCGACCCGTCGGGCGTCAGGATCGACCAGCGCATGCCGCGGAAGCGCGCGACGAAGAACGGCGCGGCCGCCTCCAGGATGTGGTGGTCGGGCTCGAACCACGCCACGAAATGCTCGCCGCCCGAATCCTCGGCGCGGCGGAAGCGCAGGAAGGCGTGCATCTTGTGCAGGTCACGCCCGATCGCCTTCGCCATCCGGTGCAGGCGGTGGACCAGGGGATCGCTGCCGACCTCCATCAGGTGCCGCTCGCCCCGGCACACCCGCCAGATCAGGGCGTAGAGCAGGCCGTAGCGCTCCGGATCGCGGTGCGGGATCACCTGGGGGATCAGGCCGGCGACGGCCTTAGGCAGGGCGAGTGGCGCGCTTGCAGCCTGAACCGACTCGGCGCCGAACAGGCCGGGCGAATCCGTCACCGTCCACGCCACCGCCTCGGGGGGGACGCCCTGCGCGACTAGCCGGCGCGCCGCATCGCGGAAACCGGTGAGATCGGCACCCGGACGCAGGAGGATGCTCTGCGGCGCGTGCGCATCCCCTCCCCCCTCTGCGGGGGAGGGTGGCCCCCGGAGGGGGTCGGGAGAGGGGAGCGCCGCTTCCGGAGGAGTCGCGACGACCGCGCCATCCTGCATCGTTGCGCTGCCCCTCTCCCGACCCGGCCTGACGACCGGCCCACCCTCCCCCGCAGAGGGGGGAGGGAAAGTCGCGCTTCCGGCCTTCATCAAAACAGGCTCAGCTGCCGCGCCGGCTCGACCAGGCGTTCGCGCAGGTCGAGCCGGTCGGTGAGCCCGACCGGGCGGTGATCGGCGGCGATCAGGAACGGGCGCGCCCGCTTCAGCCCGGAGGTCAGCCGGGCGACGTCGTCGAGGCGCAGGGTCGCGTGGCGGCGCGCCGTGATGATCTTGTCGACCGCTTTGGCCCCGAGGCCCGGCACCCGCAGCAGCCACTCCCGGTCGGCCTTGTTCACGTCCACGGGAAATTTCTCGCGGTGCTTGAGCGCCCAGGCGAGCTTCGGGTCGATGTCGAGGGCGAGCATGCCGCCCTCGGAGGCGTCGGCGACCTCGTCCGGTGTGAATTCGTAATACCGCAGCAGCCAATCGGCCTGGTACAGCCGGTGCTCGCGCTGAAGGGGCGGCGGCTTCGGCGGCAGGATCGCCGAGCCGTCCGGGATCGGGCTGAACGCCGAGTAATAGACCCGCTTCAGGCCGACGCTGCCGTAGAGATGCGCACTCTTGCGGATCAGGGCCTCGTCGGTGGTGGCGTCGGCGCCGACGATCACCTGGGTCGAGTGCCCGGCCGGGGAGAAGCGCCGCTTCTCGGCTTTGGCCTCGACGATGCGCTCGCCGATCTGCGCCATGGCGCTCTGGATCGCGGCGCCGTCCTTCTCGGGGGCCAGGCGCTCCAGGCTCGCCTCGGTGGGCAATTCGACGTTGATCGAGAGCCGGTCGGCGTAAAGGCCGGCCTCCTCAATCAGCCAAGGGCTCGCCTCGGGGATCGACTTGAGATGGATGTAGCCGGCAAAGCCATGGTCGCGCCGGAGCGATTTCGCCACCCGGGTCAGCAGCTCCATGGTGTGGTCCGGCGACTTGATGATGCCGGACGACAGGAACAGGCCCTCGATGTAATTGCGCCGGTAGAAATTGAGGGTGAGGTTCACGACCTCCTCGACGCTAAACTTCGCCCGCCGCACGTTCGAGGACCGCCGGTTGATGCAATAGGCGCAATCGAACAAACACCAGTTGGTCAGCAGGATCTTCAGCAGCGAGACGCACCGCCCGTCCGGCGTGTAGGCGTGGCAGATGCCGGCCCCGGTGGTGGAGCCGAGCCCATCCTTCCCGGCCGCCCGCTTCGGCGCCGCCGAGGAGGCGCAGGAGGCATCGTACTTGGCGGCATCGGCCAGGATGCGCAGTTTCTTGGCCAGGGTTTCGTCCATCGAACAGACAATGAACGAGAGGCCTCGAGAGGCAAGGCCGACCGGCACCCGGCCCCCGTCCGTGATGCCGCACCCCGGCTCGGGCAGCAGCGTTGCAACAGCCTCGCACAAGACACTTGCCTGAGCGTCTTGCATCCCGCAATATCCGCACCTACGGTAATTCGATGTCGACGACGTGGGACGAGTCGAAGCGTCTGGCAAACTTGGCTAAGCACGGCTTGGACTTCGTTGACTTCGATACCTGCTTCGACGGCGAGACGGCACTCATGCAGCCGACCCGAGCGAGTCGTACCGGCCGGACCCGATATCTGCTGATCGGCGATTGGAATGGTGATCGTGTTGTCGCCGTGGTCGTCTCGCTTCTCGGCACGGAGAGGCTGTCGCTCGTCAGCCTCCGCTTCGCCGACCCCGATGAAAGGGAAGCCTATGCACGACACCGCGCCGAAGCCTGAGCAACCCGGCCCCGGCTACTCGCAGGCCGACTGGGATGAGGTGTCCGACAACCCGAAGCTGACCGCAGAGGAGATAGCCACGCTCCGTCCTGCGCGCGAGGTGCCGGAGGTGTTCAACCTCCTGCCGAAGCGTGGGCGTGGGCGGCCGGCGCAGGCCGACGCGAAGGTAAGCCTCACGCTGCGCATCGACCCGACTTTGCTGAACGCCTATCGGGCGACCGGCGCCGGCTGGCAGGTCCGGATGCAGGAGGTTCTGGCGGACGGGATCACCCGGCACGCCGCGACTCCGCCCGGATCGGATCGCGGCGGTGGGCACGTTCGGAGTCCTGCGGGGCTTGACGGTCAGATACCGAAAAATTCGGAGTCACCGAAGCGGCCGAAGGCTCGGGCCTGATCGATCACTCCACCTCGTCCGGGTCGGCATCGACCACCCGGCGGGCGAGGTCATAGGAAAAGCCGGCCCGGGCCAGGGCGCCGAGGTCACGGTCGCGGTGGAGCGCCCGCGTGTCGGGCCGGCGATGCGTGCCGAGGCGCCGCCGCTTGGCGTAGGCGCGGGCCGCCTGCAACTCGATATCGGCGGCCTCCGCCTCGGGGATCGCCTCGCGCTCGGCCCGCATCGTGGCCTCGACCACGTCGCGGGGCACGCCCTTGGCGGCGAGCTTCGCCGCTGCGCCCCGGCTCGACGTGCCGCGCCGGCGCAGCGTGGCGAGCCGGGTATCGGCGAAGCGGACATCGTCCACCAGGCCGGCCGAGACCGCCCGCGCCACGGTGGCGGCGATCATCTCGGCGAAGGCGGACGGATCCTCGCCGCGCAGACGGGCGCGCTTGTCGACGCGCCGGCTCAGGGTCCGGCGCAGCATCTCGGTCGAGGCGCTGTAGCGCTCCAGGTAGTAGAGCGCGACGCGCTGCAGCCAGGCCGCGCTGACCGGGCCGGGCGGCCGACGCTCCGCATTGCGCGTTCCTGGCCCGGATTCTGCAACGTTTGGTGGTTTCACCGGTTCTTCACGATCTCGACAGGTTTGCGTTCCATGACGTGGGGATGGAACGCGCGCAACGCGACAGGCTCGGCCATGGTCCGGAGCATAGTCCTTCGCCCGATCTCACCCACGGCCCGTGGCGGCGACGCCTGCGCGTCGCGGCGACGATCCTGATGCGCCGCGAGTGGCTCCTCGTTCTGGTCGCCCTCGGGCTGGCCGCGGTCGCGGCCGGCATCGTCTATCTGTCTCGTCCGACCACGCTGACGGTGGCGGTCGGCCCCCAGGACGGGGCCGAGGCCGCGCTGATCGAGGCCTATGCCAACGCCCTCGACAGGAGCCGCGAGGATGTCCGGCTCCGGGTCGTCCGCTTCAGCGACGTGCGCGACAGCGCCCTGGCGCTCCAGCGCAACCGCGCCGACCTCGCGGTGGTGCGGCCCGACGTGTTCCTGCCCGAGAACGGCCTGACCCTGGCGATCCTGCACGACGAGGCCCTGGTGATCGCGGCGCCCGAGGGGGCCGAGATCGAGGACGTTCCGGCGCTCGCGCGCAAGCGCCTCGGCATCGTCGTGCGCCACGGCGCCGACCTGCCGTTCCTGACGAACCTGCTCTCCTTCTACGATCTTTTGCCGGACAGCCCGGCCGAGGATCAGCCGGAGGGAAGCCACGCGGCCGGTGAGACGGAGATCGCGGCCGGTCACGTGCAGGTGGTGCCCCTGAAGATCGGCGACGTCACGGCGGCGCTGGCCGAAAAGCGCGTCGACGCGGTGGCGGTGATCGCGAGCCCCGCCTCGAAGACGGCCGGCGCGGTGGTGCGCGCCATCGAGCTGGGCTCCCCCGACCGCAAGATCGGCTTCGTGTCGATCCCGGACGGGGACGCGATCCTGCAGCGTTTCCCCGAATTGCAGGCGGTGACGATCCCGGCCGGGACCTTCGGCGGGCGCCCGAAGCGCCCGGACGAGGATGTCCGCACCGTCGGGGCGTCGTATCGCCTGATGGCGCGGGGCTCGGTCAGCCGGGTCGCGATCGCCTCGGCCACGCAGCACCTGTTCGAGTGGCGCTCGCGGCTCGCCGCGGCGGCCCCGGCCGCCAAGCTGATGAAGGCGCCGGATTTCGACACCACGGTCGCGGCGACCTCGGCGCGCCTGCCGAACCATCCCGGCGCCGTCGACTATTTCGAGCGCGAGCAGCAGACCTTCCTCGATCGCTACGAGGACTACATCTACCTGCTCGCCTTCTTCGGCGGCACGATCGGCTCCGGCATCGCCTGGATCGGCCAGCGGCTGGCCCGCAAGCGCCGGGAGCGCATCGACATCGTGCTCGACCGCCTGCTCGACATCATGCGCGAGGTGCGGGCCGCCACCAGCACGGCCGAGCTCGACGAAATCGCGATCGAGACCGACGGGCTCGTGGCCGATGTCGTCTGCTATGCCCGGGAGCGCAGCATCGACGCCCGGACGGTGAGCGCCCTGATCCTGGCGGTGGACGGCGTCCACGCCGCCATCGCCGATGCCAGACGGCGGGCCGAGGGTTCTACCCCCGGCGTGACCACCCGATCGCGCACCGGCCGGCTCCTGGCCCTCAACCTGCCGGCCGCGGAGTGATGGCGCCCGTCCGCGCCGAAGCATCGGACCGCGGCCCAGGTGCCCTCCGGGCTACGAGCGGGCATCGGGGCCAGAGGAACCGCTGTGCGCGGCGCATCACCGCACGGCTGGCGGCGTAGGCATATCATGCTAACGGGAGGCATGTTCGATCCCGTCGCCGCCCTCGAAACGGTTCTTGAAAACCTCGACCGCGAAGCCCGCGAGCCGACCAAGCTCCGCGCCGCGCTCGTGCCCGAGCTGCGCCGGGTCATCGAGGAGGGCCACCGCGCCGCGGAGGCGCAACTGCTCGAGGACCGCAATGGCCTCCGTTGCGCACAGGCCCTGTCGGAGCTGACCGACGCCGTGGTGCGGACGATCCACGACGCCGTGGTGCGCCAGCTCTACCCCAACGACAACCCGTCGACCGGCGAGCAGCTCGCCGTGGTCGCCACCGGCGGCTACGGCCGGGGCACGATGGCGCCCGGCTCCGACATCGATCTGCTGTTCCTGCTGCCCTACAAGCAGACCGCGTGGTCGGAGAGCGTCGTCGAGGGGATGCTCTACGTCTTGTGGGACCTGAAGCTGAAGGTCGGCCACGCCACCCGCTCCGTGGAGGAATGCCTCCGCGAGGCCAAGGCCGACATGACGATCCGCACCGCGCTGCTGGAGGCGCGCTACCTGTTCGGCACGCGGATCCTGTTCGAGGAGCTGGTGACGCGCTTCGATGCCGAGCTGGTGGTCGGCTCGGCCGCCGAATTCGTGGACGCCAAGCTGCGCGAGCGCGACGCCCGGGTCTCGAAGGCCGGCTCCTCGCGCTACCTCGTGGAGCCCAACGTCAAGGACGGCAAGGGCGGCCTGCGCGACCTGAACACGCTGTTCTGGATCGCCAAATACACCTACCGGGTGCGCGACCAGATGGAGCTCGTCGGCGCAGGCCTGTTCACGCAGGAGGAATACGCGCTGTTCGAGCGCTGCGACGAGTTCCTGTGGCGGGTCCGCTGCCACATGCACTTCGTCACCAAGCGGTCGGAGGAGCGGCTGTCCTTCGGCCTGCAGCCGCGGATCGCCGAGCGCTTCGGCTACGAGGCGCGCGGCGGCCTGTCCGGGGTCGAGCGCTTCATGAAGGCGTATTTCCGCGTCGCCAAGGATGTCGGCGACCTCACCGCCATCGTCTGCGCCGAGCTGGAGGCGCGCCACGCCAAGCGCACGCCGGTGCTCGACCGCTGGATCGGCCGGTTCCGCGACCGGTTCCGCGCCACCGCCATCGAGGCCGAGGACTTTTGGATCGACCACGGCCGGGTGAACCTGCGCGCCGAGGACGCGTTCGAGCGCGATCCGGTCAACCTGATCCGCCTGTTCTGGCTGGCCGACCGGCACAACCTGGCGATCCACCCGGACGCCAAGCGGCTGGCGAACCGGTCGCGACGCCTGATCACCCCGACCCTGCGGTCGGACACCGAGGCCAACCGGCTGTTCCTCGAGATCCTGACCTCGCGCAACGCCCCCGAGGAGGCCCTGCGCGAGATGAACGAGGCCGGCGTGCTCGGCCGCTTCATCCCGGATTTCGGCCGCATCGTCGCGATGATGCAGTTCAACATGTACCACCATTTCACGGTGGACGAGCACCTGCTGCGCACCGTCGGGGTGCTGGCGGCGATCGAGTCGGGCCGCGTCGACGAGGCCTATCCGCTGGTCTCGCGCCTGATCCACACGGTCCACAACCGCACGGCGCTCTACGTGGCGATCCTGCTGCACGACATCGCCAAGGGCCGGCCCGAGGACCACTCGATCGCCGGGGCTGCGATCGCCGAAAGGCTCTGCCCGCGCTTCGGCCTCACCGAGGCCGAGACCGAGACCGTGACTTGGCTGGTCGAGCATCACCTGCTGATGTCGATGACCGCGCAGAGCCGCGACCTGTCTGACGCCAAGACGATCGAGCGCTTCGCCTCGGTGGTGCAGAGCCTGGAGCGGCTGAAGCTCCTGACCATCCTGACGGTCGCCGACATCACCGCGGTCGGCCCCGGGGTCTGGACCGCCTGGAAGGGCACCCTGGTCCGCACCCTCTACGACGAGACCGAGGTGTTCCTCTCGGGCGGCCATTCGGAGATCGCCCGCACCGACCGGGTACGCCTCGTCCAGATGAGCCTGCGCGAGCAGCTGCCCGGCTGGGGATCGGACGAGTTCGACGCCTACGCGGGGCGCCACGGCCAGGCGTATTGGCTGAAGGTCGACGGCACCCGCCAGCTCAAGAACGCGGTCTTCCTGCGCGACGTGCTCAGCGAGGGCCGCACCAGCGCCACCGACGTGGCCCTCGATCCGGTGCGCGGGGTGACCGAGATCACGATCTACTCGCCCGACCACCCCCGCCTGCTCGCGATCATCACGGGGGCCTGCGCGGCGGCCGGCAGCAACATCGTCGACGCGCAGATCTTCACCACGACCGACGGCTTCGCCCTCGACACGATCTTCATCTCCCGGGCGTTCGAGCGCGACGAGGACGAGTTGCGCCGGAGCAAGCGCATCACCGCCGCGATCGAGCGCTCCCTGAAGGGCGAGATCCGCATCGCCGACCTCGTGGCCGACAAGCACCCGCCGACCAGCGCCCGGGCCAAGACTTTCCTGGTGCCGCCGGATGTCGGGATCGACAACGCCCTGTCCTCCCGCGAGACCGTGGTGGAGGTGACCGGCCTCGACCGGCCGGGCCTGCTCTACGAGCTGACCACGGCGTTCGGCCGGCTGTCGCTCAACATCACCTCGGCGCATGTCGCCACCTTCGGCGAGCGCGCGGTGGACGTCTTCTACGTCACCGACCTCACCGGCACCCGGGTGACGCAGCCCGACCGGCAGGCGGCGATCCGCAAGGCGATGCTGGACGTGTTCGCGGGCGACGTCGCCGCCCTCCGGGCCGAGGGGCTGGAGGCCCTGGTCGCCGCGCCGCCGCCGCGCGAGGCGTGAGCGTACGGGTTGATTTCGGCCGCCCCGGGTCAGATATCAGCGCCGAATCCGATTGCCCCACTTATCCCTACTGACGACTGAAACGCGATGACGAGCAACGACATGTCCCAGGATGACCAGCGCCAGACCACGGTCGAGGCCGGTTCCAGCGCGGCCCAGGAGACCGCGTCCGGCGGCAAGGCCGCCGAGACGCCGTCCGTCGATCCGGTCGCCGAGGCCCTGGCCCTGCTGACCGCCGAGCGCGACGAGCTGAAGGACCGGATGCTGCGCACGCTGGCCGAGATGGAGAACCTGCGCCGCCGGACCGAGCGGGAGATCGCGGATGCCCGCGCCTACGCGGTCACCAACTTCGCCCGCGACGTGCTCAACGTGGCCGACAACATCCACCGCGCCCTCGACAGCGTCCCCGCCGACGCGAAGGCCGCCGCGGACGGCGCCTTCAAGGGGCTGATCGACGGGATCGAGCTGACCGAGCGCGACCTGGCCAAGACCCTTGAGCGCCACGGGGTGAAGCCGGTTGAGCCGCAGGGCCAGAAGTTCGACCCGAACCGGCACCAGGCCATGTTCGAGGTGCCGAACCCCGATGTCCCGGCCGGCACCGTCGTGCAGGTCGTGCAGACCGGCTACGTGATCGGCGAGCGCGTGCTGCGCCCGGCCCTGGTCGGCGTCGCCAAGGGCGGCCCCAAGGCGGCGGCGAGCCCGGCCGACGCAGCCTGAGCCGATCGACGCGGATCAGCGCATCTGCGCGGAGGCTTCCTCGCAGGGCAGCGTCGTGGCGAAGTCGGAGATGAACCGCGCCGTCTGCCGCGTCTCGGCCGGCGCGCGCGGGTCTCGGGCGACCACGCCCGCCTCGACCTGGAGGCGTCGGTTGCAGGCGCAAGCCGGCAGCCGACCCGAGGCGGGATCGGGCCAGCAAGCATCGTGGTGCGCGCAGGCCCGATCCAGGGCGTCGATCGGCGGATAGCCCGGGCCGCGGCTCCCGGGCCCGCAGAAATTGCCGTAGATCAGGAGGGCGCCCTGCCCGGATGGCCCGGGCGGCACGATCTCCTGCGCCGTCGCGGTGGAGACGGCGAGTCCGAGGGCGAGCAGAGCCGCCGCGATGGGGGTGAGCCTGGAAGCGTTCACGGCCGATCCTGCGTCGGGGATCCTCCTGACGCCGCGGCGCTACCGACGCGGCATTCGGCGGCCACATCACCGGCGCGCCGCGGAGATCCCGACCGGCAGACGGATTCGCGAAGCCGAACGCCCTGCATAGCGACCGAACGCGACGATATCGTCAAGATCGGCGGTTACGAATATTGCACAGAGTCGGCACTCTTCACCGATCCGGACCAGCCCAAGCCGCGAATTCTGTTTGCCGGCACGGTAATACGACGGGACGGTGGTTGTCCTCTGCCGCTCCGACCAACCTGCGACCGTGCCGTGGGTCAGAGGGCCAGGAGCAGCAGGCCGACGACCGTCACGGACAGGATCAGGCAGAGCGCGAGATCGAGGATCGGCGCGCCGCCGCAGGTGGGTGTCTGCCGGGTATCATCACCCACCGCCGGGACCATCGCGCTCACGACCGCGCCTCCGCTGCGATCAGAGTCAGCGCGGCGGTCCTGTCCGCGCGTGCGAGTGTGACGGGACCGGAGGCTGCCGCCGCCCCGTCTGAGGGGACGGCCGGGGCGGCGGCCTGCGACGCCTTCGTTTCACCGGCACGGTGGACCGTGTCCGCGACGGTGATGCCGAGGGCGGGCAGTGCGAGGGCGGCGAGCACGCACAGGATGCGCGTCAGCCGCGGCATGGGGTTGGTCTGCCAGGACCGGCAGGGCGCAGTTGTGGGGAGCGTGAGGGGCGGCAGGGCTTCGACCACCAGTCTGCGCATGTCGGCTCGCATCGTCCCGGGCTCCGTCATCAGTGTGGGAAATTTGACCACGCATCCGAGTTACGTGTGCAAAATTCCCACGTCAATCGGAAATCGCTGCTCCGGCGTGTGCATGCGCACGCCGTGGGATTGTCTCCCACGACACATTCGCTAACGATGCCACCATGTCCGAGAGCACCGACACCAAACCGGAGGGCGCAGGCCTGCACGCGCCGCTCGCGCGGCTGCTGCGGCCGTTGGTCCGCCTGCTCGTGGCCCGCGGCATCACCTTTCCGGCGCTCACCGACCTGCTGCGCGAGCTCTACGTGAACGTGGCCGAGTACGACTTCGCCCTGCCCGGGAAGGAGCAGACCGACAGCCGCGTCTCCCTGCTCACGGGCATCCACCGCAAGGAGGTCCGCCGCCTGCGCGGGGCCGGGGCGCCGGTGAGCGTCGTGCCGGCTGTGGTCTCGCGCACGAGCCGGATCATCGCCCGCTGGATCGCCGACCCGGCCTTCACGGATCCGCAGGGCCAGCCGCTGCCGCTGCCGCGCACGGCCGATGCGGGCGCGCCGTCCTTCGAGGCCCTGGTCTCCGGGGTGACCCGCGACCTGCGCCCCCGGGCGGTACTCGACGAGTGGCTCGACCGCGGGCTCGCCTTCCTGGACGCGCAGGATCGGATCGTGCTGGCGGAAGCCGCCTACGTGCCGCGCGGGGACGGTTCAGCCGAGCCGCAGCTCTACTATTTCGGGCGCAACCTCCACGACCATATCGCGGCGAGCGTGGCCAACATCGTCGGCGACACGCCGCGCTTCCTGGAGCGGGCCGTGCATTACGACGGGCTGTCCAAGGAACTCGCGGTCAAGCTGGAAGCGCGGGCGCGCGAGATCGCCATGGAGGCCCTGCATCAGGCCAACCGGGAGGCCCATGCCGCCTGCCAGACCGATCCCGGCGGCGAATACCGCTGGAATTTCGGCCTCTACGTCTACGCCGAGGCCGCACCGCCGGCCCGGCCCGCGGACGGGCGTTGAGAGGCCGGCCGGTGCGAGCCTCTCCGAACCGCCGGTTCGTCCTGCGCCTGCTCGCAGGCGCCGCCACCCTGCTGCCGAGCATTGCCCGGCCCCAGGAGAGTCCCCCCGATCAGGGCATCGGCGGCACCGGCATGAAGATGATCGAGGAGCCGAAGGACGGCCCCCTCGGTGAGGGCGACCGCGGAATCGGCGGCACCGGGGTGATCGGCACGATCCGCCGGTTCGGCTCGATTTTCGTCAACGACCTGCGCATCGCCTATCCGCCGGAGGTCGCGGTGCAGATCGACGGGGAACCCGCCAAGGCGGCGGACCTGAAGATCGGGCAGGTCGTGCACGTGGTCGCCCGTCCGGAACGGGGCGGCCTCGGCACACGCCGCATCGACGTGACCAGCGAAGTGGTCGGGAAGATCGAATCCACCGCCCCGGGGCGGATGATCGTGCTCGGCCAGCGGGTCGATACCGCGAGCCTCCCGGGTGACTGGCAGGCGGGCAGCCGGGTGGCGGTGAGCGGCCTGCGCCGCCCCGACGGCGTGATCGTGGCGAGCCTGATCGAGCCGCGGGCCTCCGGGCCCGACCGCGTCGCCGGGCCGGTGCGCCGCGACGCGGGCGGCGGCCTCGCCATCGGCGGCCTGCGCCTGAAGGGCGCCGACGCCCTGCCCCCGGGCCAGCGCGCCCTGGTGACCGGCGTGACCGAGCTCGGAATCCTCAGCGTGACCAACGCCGCACAGGTCGGGCTGCCGTTCCCGCCGGGCCTCAAGCGGGTGTCGATCGAGGCCTATATCGGTCGTGCCGGCACCGGCCTCGATCTCGGCTCGGGGCTTGCCGTGTCGGGCTATGCGGGGCTGCGTGTGCCGCGCCAGGGCAGCGTGCGTGGCGTGCTCACCGCCGACATCGCGCCTAACGGCGTGCTCACCCTGGAGCGGCTCCGGGTCGAGGACCGGATCGCCCCGGAGCCGCCCCGGCCAGACGCGCCCCGGTTCGAGCGGGAGCGTGATCGCCTCGACCTGCAGAAGCTGCCCGACCTGCCGGACATGCCCGGCCGCCTCGGCGCCGACCCCGGCAACCGCCAGAGCCCGTTCGGCGGCCTCGGCGGCCCCCACGGCCCGACGATTGACACCCGCCCCGGCGCGGGCGGCATCCCGGGCGCGGACGGTCACGGCGGGTTCGGGGCGCCGCGCGGCGGTCCCTTCGGAGGCGCACCGGGCGGCCCCGGCACGTTCCCGGGAGCACCGGCGGGCGGTCCCGGGGGCCTGGGTGGGCCGGGAGGCTTCGGTGGGCCTGGCGGCGGCCCCGGAGGCCCAGGCGGTTTCGGGGGGCCACCCAGCGGCGGTCGGCGCTAGGAGGGCGATCAGCCCTCCGCCTCCCGCGCGAGCAGATCCCGCTTGCGGGCGACGCCCCAGCGGTAGCCCGACAGGGAACCGTCCGAGCGGACCACCCGGTGGCACGGGATCGCCACCGCCAAGTGGTTGGCCCCGCAGGCCTGTGCGACCGCCCGCATGGCAGTGGGCGCCCCGATGGCGCGGGCGATATCGGCGTAGGTGGCGGTCGAGCCCACCGGGATCGCCCGTAAGGCCGCCCAGACGCGCTGCTGGAACGCGGTGCCGCGGATGTCGAGGGGCAGGTCGAGGCCGGTGCCCGGCGCCTCGACGAGGCCGATGACCCGCGCCATCCAGGCCTCGAAATCCGGATCGCCGCCCTCGATCTCCGCCCCCGGGAACCGGTCCTGCAGGTCGCGGACCAGGGGCTCGGGCTCGTCGCCGAGCAGGATCGCGCAGAGACCCGCCTCGGTGGCGGCCACCAGGATCGCGCCGAGCGTGCAGGCGCCGACGCCGAACCTCATGCGGATGCCGGTGCCGCCCTTGCGGTAGGCGGCCGGCGCCATGCCGAGGCGCCCGGTGGCCTCGGCGTAGAATTGGCTCGCGGTGGAGTAGCCGGCGTCATAGAGCGCCTCGGTCACGGTGGCCGCCTTGGCCAGACCGGCGGCGACGGCCTCGGCCCGGCGGGCGGCGGCGTAGGCCTTCGGGGTGACACCGGTGGCGGCCTTGAACACCCGGTGGAAGTGGTAGGCGCTGAGGCCCGCGGCCCGGGCGAGGTCCGCGAGCGGCGGCATCGTCTCGGCGGACTCGATCAGCCGGCAGGCCCGGGCGACCGCCTCGGCCCGGCGCTCGGCCAAACCGGGCTCGTTCGGCCGGCAGCGCCGGCACGGCCGGAAGCCCGCCTCCTCGGCCTCCGCGCAGGTCGCGTGGAAGGTGACGTTCTCGGGTCGGGCCGCCCGGGAGGGGCAGCTCGGGCGGCAATACACGCCGGTGGTGCGGACCGCGTAGACGAAGCGGCCATCCGCCCGCGCGTCGCGGGCGGCGAGCGCCGCCCAGCGCTCGGTGTTTTCAGACTCTGCGGTCGAGACGGCGATCATGGCCGCACCACTATGCGGCGCGGCGGGCGCATTGGGGAGGGGCTTGGCGGAGGCGGACATGACGGGACCTGCCGGGTGCGTATATCGAATGCCCGTCACCCTGCCGTCCGGCGGCCGAGGCTGCATCCCGCGCCTTGCTGCCGAATTCCCGATCCCTCCCCTGAGTGCGCCATGGCGTCGAGCAACACCGATCACATCCACGTCGGGCGGGACGGCTGGCTGTTCCTGAAGACCGGGACCAACGACATCCTGGGGCAATTCGAGCGCCCTGAGGAGACCACCGACCTGATCTGGACTTGGCGCAGCCTCGTGGCGACCCGGGAGCGGCGGCTACGCGCCATGGGCATCCGCTACCGCCACGTGGTCGCGCCGGACAAGCTGCTGATCTACGACAACCACCTCGACGGCATCGCCATCGCGCCGACCGCCTCCCCGGCCTACCGGCTGCTCCACGCCGAACCGCCGCTCGGCAGCCGGTGGCGGCGGGGCCTCACCGGCCTCTACGCCGATTGGCGGCGGCGCAAGCGCTGGCGGGAGACCTGCATCGACTTGGTCACGCCGATGCGCGCCGCCCGCGATGCGACCGACCTCTATTGCCGGACCGACACTCATTGGAGCTTCGACGGCTGCTACCTGGCCTATGCCGAGATCTGCCGGGCCTTCGGGGCGGAGCCGCGGGCGGATCTCCGCGACCGGCCCTTCACGGAAGTCGACCATGACGGCGACCTCGGCAGCGCCTTCGACCCGCCTCGCCGGGCGCAGTCACGGGCTTATCGGATCCAGCAGGATGCGGTGCGGACCTATGCCAGCCCGATCGTCGAAGCGCGGGAGAAGGCCGGCCTGCTGCACACGCTCCATGTCGGCGCCAACGTCGTCTACGGCAACGCCAGGGCGACCGACCCGCGCCGGCTGGCTTTGTTCGGCGATTCCTTCTCGCACGTCATGCCGTACATGCTGACGATCCTGCTCGCGGAGACGTTTCGCGAGGTGCACTTCGTCTGGAACACGTCGCTCGACTGGTCCTACATCGCCCGGGCGAAGCCGGACCTGGTCCTGACCGAGGTGGCCGAGCGCTTCATGGCCCAGCTGCCGGATGACGATTTCTCGCTCGACGCCTACGTGCAGGAGCGGTTCGGCGCCGAGCTGGCAGGCACCTAGCCTTCAAGCTTCGCCATCAGCGCGTCGGACAGGGCGAAGTTGACATAGACGTGCTGCACGTCGTCCTGGTCCTCAATCACTTCGACCAGGCGGATCAGCTTCTCGCCGGTCTCGTCGTCGACATCGATCGTGTTCTGCGCCTTCCAGACCAGGCCGGTGCGGGTCGGCTCGCCGAAGCGCGCCTCCAGGGCCTTGGCGACCTCACCGTAGGAATCCTGCGCGCAGATGACCTCGTGGCCGTCCTCGCTGGAGCTGACATCGTCGGCCCCGGCCTCGATCGCCGCCTCCAGCATCGTGTCGGCATCGGCCACATTGGCCGGGAAGCCGATCACGCCGACCCGGTCGAACATGAACGCCACGGCGCCGGTCTCGGCGAGGCTGCCGCCGGACTTGGTGAAGGCCGAGCGCACGTCGGAGGCGGTGCGGTTGCGGTTGTCGGTCTGCGCCTCGACGATCAGCGCGGCGCCGCCGGGGCCGTAGCCCTCGTAGCGGATGTCCTCGTAGTTCTCGCCATCCGCCCCGGCCGCCTTCTTGATGGCGCGCTCGATATTGTCCTTCGGCATGTTCTCGGCGCGGGCCGCGATGATCGCCGCGCGCAGGCGCGGGTTCATGGCCGGATCCGGCGTGCCGAGCTTGGCCGCCACGGTGATCTCGCGGGCGAGCTTGCCGAACACCTTCGAGCGGACCGCATCCACCCGGCCCTTCCGGTGCATGATGTTCTTGAACTGCGAATGGCCTGCCATGGCGTGTGAGACTTTGTTCGTTGGCGAGGGCGGAGATCCGGGACCCCGCCGTCGCGGCTGTGAGGTCGCCGCGTTATAGGCCGCCGGCTTCCGACGAAGCAACGCGGCCGAGGATCGTCACGACCGGGGAAAGATCGCCGCCCCGGGGTGTTAACGAGAGACATGTCCTTTGGAAACCCGATGCCGAGCCGAACCGAACACGACACGCGCGTGACGACGGCCCCGGCCGCCGATCGGCGCTGGCTCAAGCTCGGGATCGCCACGCTCCTCGGCGCGGTGGCCGGCTCGATGCTGTTCGCCACCGAGGCGCAGGGCCGGCCGGAGGCGCGGCGGCGCTAGCCTTTTGATGTGCATCGTCTTTTTCTGAAAGCCGGCGGCCACCTTTCGGGACGATGCTCCAGGCGGCTTTACCCATCCGCCCGCATGATCCTCTGGTACTGGAGCCGTTCCCGATCGCGTTGCGACAACAACGGGGGCTGCCTCAGTCTCGATCGGCACCCGTCCCCCCATCCTGAGGGGGTTGGGGTGGAGGAGCGCCGATCAGGATCGGATCGACGCTTGTATCCGCTCAACGGGCCGCCTCTCCAAGGCGTCAGCGCACGCCCGCGTGCCAATCCCGCAGCGCGGCCAGCGTCACCACGTGGCTCGGCCATTCCAGGCCGGCGAGGTGCCGGTGGGGGCGATCCGGCTCGCCGAGATCCGAGACCGCCGAGAAGGCGCCATCGAGCCGGTGGCTGTCGGTGTAGCGGCTTCGTGTCGCCAGGACCGGCAGCCCGGCGGCACGGGCCGAGGCGATGCCGGCCGCGGAATCCTCGAAGGCCACCGCCTCCGAGGCCGGCACCCCGAGCCGGTCCAAGGCCAGCAGGAACACGTCGGGGGCGGGCTTCTTGCGGTCCGCCTCGTCGCCGGCCGCGATCACCGCGAAGGGCGCGTCCGAGGCCGGAAAGTTGGCCGCCAGCAACCGATCGACATTCGGCCGGCTGGTGGTGGTGGCGATGGCGAGCCGGAGCCCGGCAGCCCGGGCCTCGGCGATGAGCCGGGCGATCCCCGGGCGCAGGGGCAGGCCGATCTCGGCCATGAGGTCGCCATACGCGATCGTCTTGCGGGCGTGGATCTCGGGGGCCTGCGCGTGGAAGGATGCGGCCTCGCCCGGGTGGCGCGTGTCGATGTAGTGGGTGAGCCGCTCCTTGCCGCCCATCACGGTCAGCAGGTCGGCGTAGAGCGCCGGGTCCCAGTGCCAGGGCAGGTCCAGTTCCGCGAAGGCGCGGTTGAACGCCTGCCGATGCAGGTCCTCGGTCTCGGCGAGCGTGCCGTCGACGTCGAAGATCAGCGCCCTCAGCACGAGAGGTCGCGGCCGGAGGCGCCCTCCGCGCCCGCCCGGATCGCTGCGATGCGCTCCGCATAGGCGTCGGGACCGCCGCTGAAGACCGCGTTGCCGGCCACGAACGTGTCGGCGCCGGCGCGGCTCGCCGCCTTCACGGTCTCGGCATCGATGCCGCCATCGACCTGGATGCGGATGTCGCGGCCCGCCACCATGGCCCGCACCCGCGCCACCGTTTCCATGCTGCTCTTCAAGAACTTCTGGCCGCCGAAGCCGGGATTGACGGTCATCACCAGCACCAGATCCACGATGTCGAGCACCGGCTCGACCATCGCAGCGGGGGTACCGGGATTGATCGCCACGCCGGCGCGCTTGCCGAGGTCGCGGATGGTCTGGAGCGAGCGGTGGATATGCGGCCCGGCCTCGGCATGAACCGTGATCCCATCGGCCCCGGCCTCTGCGAAGGCCGCGAGATACGGGTCGGCCGGCGCGATCATCAGGTGCACGTCGAAGAACTTTTGCGTGTACGGGCGCAGCGCCTTCACCACCGGGGGGCCGAAGGTGATGTTGGGCACGAAATGCCCATCCATCACATCGAGATGGATCCAGTCGGCGCCGGCCTCGGCGACCGCGCGGGTCTCCTCCGCGAGGCGCGCGAAATCGGCCGAGAGGATCGACGGGGCGATGACGGGAGGCAGCATGCGATATCCGGGATCGGGCGGGCCGGGGCGAGCGCTCAAGGCCGATGAGGTGCGATCCATTTACGTCGCCTCGCCGGCTCTTCCTACCCCTGCATGTCGGCCTGTCGGATGAGCGCGATGGCGGTCCTTGCGGCGAGCGTCAGGGGCTGCGGCGGCGCCTCCAGGTCGAACCAGTCCAGGCCGTCGTGCTTGTCGGGCTCGACCAGCCGCGGCGCCCCGGAATAGGCATCCACCCGGTAGACCGGCGCGACCCAGTGGATGCCCGCATCGGCATCGATGTGATCCACGACGCAGAGCAGCGTGACCGGCTCGATCCCGATACCGAGTTCCTCGGCGACCTCGCGCTTCACCGCGTCGGCCACGGGCTCGAACAGGTCGACCTTGCCGCCCGCCAGCCCCCAATGCCCGGCCTCCGGCTCGGTCCTCCGGCGCAACAGCAGGATCCGCCCGTCGATGACGATGGCGGCCCCGCACCCGACCCGTGGCTCCACCTGCACGATCCGACATCCCGTTGGTTTGGGATTTTGCTGGTGCCACGGTGAGGGCCGAGTCGCCAGTGCCGGCAGCCCGGATCGTCATTGCGAGCGCAGCGAAGCAACCCAGGGCAGCGCGCGCTCCAAAAGCGTGGTGAAGCGCGGCAGGCACGATGATGGCGGCAGTTTGAACCATTCGGTCATTCCGGGGCCGCGAAGCGGAGCCCGGAATCCAGAAACACCGTCCGTTCAAAACCTTGCGCTGTCGGCGGCTCTGGATTCCGGGTTCGCCTACGGCGCCCCGGAATGACGGGGGTGGATCCAGAAACGTCCGTCCCCCTCAGATCCTTCGCGATTGCCCGCTCCGGTTCTTGCGATCAGGACAGCCCGAAACCCAAAAAATCACGCCAACCGGCGGCGGCGTTCCACGAGCTGCATGATCATCGGCGTCAGGATCAGCTGCATGGCGAGATCGAGCTTGCCGCCCGGGATCACGATGGAATTGGCCCGGCTCATGAAGCTGTCGTGGATCATCGACACGAGATAGGAGAAATCGATCCCCTTCGGGTCCTTGAACCGGATCACCACCAGCGACTCGTCGGCGGTGGGGATCCAGCGGGCGATGAACGGGTTCGAGGTGTCGACGGTCGGCACCCGCTGGAAGTTGATGTCCGTGAACGAGAATTGCGGGCAGATCGTCTGCACGTAGTCGGGCATCCGGCGCAGGATCACATCGGTGACGGCATCCGTGGAATAGCCGCGGAACGAGCGGTCCCGGTGCAGCTTCTGGATCCATTCGAGGTTGATCACCGGCACGACGCCGATCTTCAGGTCGGCATAGCGGGCGATGTCGACATCCGGGTCGGCCACGCAGCCGTGCAGGCCCTCGTAGAACAGCAGGTCGGAATCCGGCGGGAACGCCTCCCACTCGGAGAAGCTGCCCTCCGGGATGCCGTAGGCCCGGGCGTCGTGCTGGTCGTGGGCGTAGTGGCGGGTCCGGCCGGTGCCGTTCTCGGCGTAGCTGCGGAACACCGCCTCCAATTCCGGCAGCAGGTTCGCCCGGGGCGCGAAATGCGACAGGGTCGGCTCGCGCGCCATCATGGCCCGCATCGTGTCCCGGTCGAAGGCGTGGAAGCCGTCGCCCTCGATGAACACCGCGCGCACGTCCTCCCGGCGAAAGATCTGCTCGAAGGTGTTGCGCACCGAGGTTGTGCCGGCCCCGGAGGAGCCGGTCACCGAGATGATGGGGTGCCGCGCCGACATTTTTTTCTTCTTGGCGTCCTGCCTATGAGCGCATCAGGCCGCGCTGGCCGAACAGCGGCGAGCGGCCGGCATCGGGCTTACCGCCGGCATAATAGGCGGCCACGCAATCGACTTCTTCGGTGGAGCCGCAGACCAGCGGGGCGCGCTCGTGGATCCCGGTGGCCACCAGGTCGAGGATACGGGTCTGGCCGTCGGTCGCGGCGCCGCCGGCCTGCTCGATCAGCATCGCCACCGGGGCGACTTCGTAGAGCAGCCGCAGGCGGCCGCGGGCGTAGTTCTTGCGGGCATCGCCCGGATACAGGAACACGCCGCCGCGGGTCAGCACGCGCTGGATGTCGGCCACCAGGGAGGCGAGCCAGCGCATGTTGTAATCCTTGTCGCGCGGCCCCTCGGTGCCGCGCTGGCAATCCTCGATATAGGCCTTCACCGGGGCGTCCCAGTGCCGGGCGTTGGAGGCGTTGATCGCGAATTCCTTGGCCGAGGCCGGGACCGACATGCCTAAGCTGGTCAGGCGGAACACGCCGTCGGCGCGGTCGAGCACGTAGGATTGGGTGCCGTCCCCCAGGGTCAGGATCAGCGCGGTGGCCGGGCCGTAGGTCACGAAGCCGGCGGCGATCTGGGCGGTGCCGGGGGTCGTGAACGAGGCCAGCGGGTTGGCCGGATCCTTGATCGACGGGCGGATGCCGAAGATCATCCCCACCGCCATGTTGACGCCGATGTTGGACGAGCCGTCGAGCGGGTCGATGGCGACCGCAAGCGGCGCGTCCGGGTTCAGCCGCATCACCGCCTCGGCCTCCTCGGAGGCGACCTCGGCCACCGGAGCGCCCTGCAGGGCGGCGGTGACGCTTTCGTGCGCGATCACGTCGAGCGCCTTCTGCACGTCGCCGTCGCTATTGTTCTCGCCCGCCGCCGCGAGGTCGCCGCCGAGCGCGCCGCGCCCGATCAGGGCGCTGATCTCCACCGCCGAGCCCGCGATCGCACGGATCACCGCGGCGGCATCCTTCAAGGCCGGGTTGGCCTCGACCGCCTGCGCCAGGCAGGTCTCGAGAGGCGTCCCGATCGCTGCTGAAATTGCCATCGGCCTATCTCTCCTGCTGGAATCCCGCCTGCCGGGATCGCGCGTTCCGCGTCGGGTCTGTAGCGACCCCTCTATCACCATGATAGCGGGCGGCGCCCCCCGATCGACAACAACCGCAGACGCCACGCTCAAGATTTCTGGGGGATCTTGTGTCATAGGACAAAAAAAACGAGACCTCCGCCATGCGCAACCTCTCCCTCAAGCAGCTCCAGGCGGTGGCGGCGGTGGCCCGCCTGGGTACCATGACCCGGGCGGCCCAGGAGCTGAACGTCACCTCGGCTGCGCTCTACGCGCGCATCCGCCAGCTGGAGGAGGAGGCCGGCCTGCTGCTGTTCGACCGGACGCCGGGCGGCCTCAAGCCCACCGATGCCGGCCGCGAGATGCTCTGGGCGATCGACAGCATCAACACCGTCCTCGAGACCTGCACCGACCGCCTGCGGACCCTGCGCGGCGCCGAGGGCGGGCGCGTCGCGCTGGGCATCGTCTCGACGGCCAAGTATTTCGCCCCCCAGGTGATCGCCGGCTTCATCAAGAAGCATCCCGGCGTCGAGATCAGCCTCTCGGTGCGCAACCGCGGCCAGACCGTCGAGGCCCTGCGCGGCTACGAGATCGACTTCGCCGTGATGGGCCGCCCGCCCCGGGATTTCCCGATTGAGGCCGCAACCTTCGGTCCGCACCCGCTGGTGCTGATCGCGCCCCCGAGCCACCCGCTCGCCGGCCGGACCGGGCTCCTGCGCGAAGACCTGGCCGACCAGCCGTTCTTCTTCCGCGAGGAGGGCTCCGGCACGCGCACGGTCTTCGAGGAGTTCATGAGCGGCATCCTGGTCAAGCGGGCGCTGCTCGACATCGACACCGGCTCCAACGAGACCATCAAGCAGGCGGTGATGGCCGGGCTCGGCATCGCCCTGCTGTCGGTCCATTCCGTCGCGGCCGAGGTCGAGAGCGGCCGCCTTGCCCTCCTCGACGTCAAGGGCCTGCCGATCCGGCGCGACTGGTACGCGGTGCGCCGGGCCGACAAGGTTCTGGGGCCGGCCGCCTCCGCGGTCTGGTCCTACCTGATGAGCGACGGCGCCCGCATGCTGCCCGGCGTCACGCTGCCCGAGGTCGTTGGGGCCAAGGCGTGAGCGCGGCCGGCATCGTCATCGCCGGCGCCGGCCAGGCGGGCTTCCAGCTGGCCGCCTCCCTGCGCGAGGGCGGCTTCCGGGACCCGATCACCCTGGTGGGCGATGAGACCGCTCTGCCCTATCAGCGGCCGCCCCTGTCGAAAGCCTATCTCGCCGGCAAGACCGATGCCGAGGGGCTGTACCTGCGCCAGCCGGGCTTCTTCGCCGAGCACGCCATCGCCCACCGGCCGGGAATCCGCGCCGTCGCGATCGACCGGGCCGGGCAGCGCCTTCAGCTCTCGGACGGCCAAAGCCTCGCCTACGACCACCTCGTGCTGGCCACCGGCGCGCGCAACCGGCCGCTGCCGGTGCCGGGGGCGGATTTCCCGAACGTGCAGCAGTTGCGGGGCCTCGCCGATGCCGACGCGCTCCGGGTGGCGCTCGGCGAGGCCAAGGCGATCGTCGTGGTCGGCGCCGGCTTCATCGGCCTGGAATTCGCCGCCGTGGCCGCGGCCCGGGGCCTGTCGGTGACCGTGGTGGAAGCGGCCGATCGGCCGATGGCCCGGGCGGTCTCGCCGGAGATCGGGCAGTTCTTCCGCGACGCCCACGAGGCGATGGGCGTACGCTTCGCCTTCGGGGCCGGCGTGACCGCGATCGCCGGCCGGGAGGGCCGCGCCACCGGCATCGTCCTGTCCGACGGGCGGGAGCTGCCCGCCGACTTCATCCTGATCGGCATCGGCGTGCTGCCGAACCGGGAGCTCGCCGTGGAGGCCGGTCTCCCGGCCGAGGACGGGGTGCGGGTCGACGCCTTCCTGGCGACGCCCGATCCCGCGATTTCGGCGATCGGCGATTGCGTCCGCTTCCCGAGCCCGTTCGCCCACGGGCTCACCCCGGACGGCACCGTGCGGATCGAGTCGGTGCAGAACGCCATCGACCAGGGCCGCTGCCTCGCCGCGCGCCTCAACGGCAAACCCGCCGCCTACACTGCGCTGCCGTGGTTCTGGAGCGACCAGGGTCCCCACAAGCTGCAGATCGCCGGCCTGTCCGGCCCCGGCGATGCCAGCGTGGTCCGGGGCTCCGGCGCGGCGTTCTCGGTGTTCCGCTTCCGGGACGGTGCCTTGAGGGCCGTGGAGTCGGTCGACCGGGCGGGCGACCACATGATCGCCCGGCGCCTGCTGGCGGCGGGCACGCCGCTCACCCCGGAGCAGGCGGCCGATCCGGGCTTCGACCTCAAGGCGCTGGCGATGCAGCGGCCCTGACCGGCGCAGCGCAGATCAGTTCGAGAAGGTGATCTTCGGCCCCGGCCGCTGGAGAGCCACGGCCGTGGCGATCCCAAGGCCCAAGATCGTGACCGCGCAGGCCGCCAGCGCCCCGAACTGCCCGAGCTGCTGCAGGGCTTGCCCCAGCACCGCGACCCCGAGCGCTTGGCCGCAGAAGAACGAGAAGGCGTGCAGCGCCACCGCGGAGGCGCGGGCCGTCGGGGCGACCTCCGTCACCTGCGTCTGGAAGGTGTTGTGCAGCATGTAGAAGCCGAGCCCCATGGCGGTGAGCGCCGCGCAATCGACCTGCCAGCTTCCGGCCAACCCGACCACGGTGAGCGAGGCGCCGCAGATCAGGCCGCCGCCGATCAGCATCCGGGGCATGCCGAGGAAACGGACCAGCAGCCCGACCAGGGCCGAGTAGAGCAGGCCGCCGATGGCGAAGCCGGCGAGCACCAGGCCGGCCTCGCGCGGGCCGCCCTCGCCGCGGGCCTCGATCAGCGGGGCGAGATGCGGGAACACGCCGAAGATCGCGATCGCCTCGACGAATACCGCGGAGAACAGGATCCGGGCGCGCGGATTGGCGAGGATCGTCCGGTAGCGCCCCACGGCCTGCCCGAAGGCCGGCCGCCGGGCCGGAAGGCGACCGGTGCGGTCGAAGCCGAAAACCGTTGCGGCGCAGGCGATGGCAGCGACGAGCGCCGTGATCGCGAACACCCCGCGCCAGCCGATCGCGGACTCGATCAGACCCGCGAAGGTCGAGCCGGTGAGCTGCCCGAGGATCACCGCCACGAGGAAGCGCCCGATCGCCACCTGCCGCCGGTCCATCGGCACCCGGTCGCCGAGCAGCGCGAGCGACAGGGGGATGCAGCCGCCCGCCGCCGCCCCGGCCAGCATCCGCAGGCCGAACAGGCTGCCGATATCCGGGGCGAAGCTGCACAGGACCAGGGCGCCCGCGAGCACCGCCAGGCAGACGCTCATCACCCGCTCCTTGCCCAGCGCATCGCCCACAGGGCCGAGCACCGGCTGGATGAACGCGTAGGGCAGTGCGAAGGCGGTGGAAAGCAGCGCCACCGTGTGGGCGTCGCTGCCGAGGTCCCGGGCGAGCACGCCGACCAGGGGCTCGACCGAGCGCAGGGCGAAGGTGCTGCCGAACCCCGCGCAGGCCAGGACCACGATCAGGCGCGGGATCGAGGCGGCCGGCGCCTGTGCGAGGGGCGCGGGCGGCGTGAGCGCCGGCTCTTGTCTGTCGAGCATGGAGGGGATTCGCGCGGCGGGCGGGACTTAAGGCCCCGCGGCATCGCATCTCCGCGGCCGGAGCGAAACCCACTCGGATCAGTGCGCGTAGAAAGCCGGATCCGAATTGTCGCTCGGATGCTCGAACGCCCAGCGGAGCGCGGAGGAGAGCGGGATGTTGTAGGTCAGCCCGCGCGGCGGCACCGGCTTGAGGAACCAGGTCTCGTAGATCTTCATGATCTCGGGGCTGTGGTAGAGATCCGCGGTGGCCCGATCGACCACCGCCTTGAAGGCCGGGTCCTCCCGGCGCAGCATGATCCCGTAGGGTTCCGGGTTGGACAGGGTTTCCGCGCTGATCACGTAGGCGGAGGGATCCTTCGACTGGGCGGCCACGACGCTGAGCTGCACGTCATCCATGACGAAGGCCGCCGCCCGGCCGGTCTCGACCAGCAGAAAGCCCTCCGGCACGTCCTTGGCGGCGATCACGTTGATGCCGAGCTTGCGCTCGTTGTTGGCCTTGATCAGCATCAGGATGTTGGTCGAGCCGGCCACCGACGAGACCGACTTGCCGCGCAGGTCATCCAGTTTGCCGATCGTCTGGTCCTTCCGCGAGATGAACCGGGTCGCGGTGAGGAAGTGGGTGTTGGCGAAATCGACCTGCTTCTTGCGCTCCGTATTGTTGGTGGTGGTGCCGCATTCGAGATCGGTGGTGCCGTTGGTCATCAGCGGGATGCGGGACGAGGAATTCACGAACTCCATCGCGACCTCGAGCCCCGGCATCTTCAGCTCGCGCTTCACGGCGTCGGCGATCTTCAGGCAGATATCGACCGCGAAGCCGACCACCTTCTGGTTCTGGTCGAGGTAGCTGAACGGCGGCGCGGTATCGCGCACCCCGAGCACGATCCGGTTGTTGTCCTTGATCTTCTTGAGGGTGCCGGTGAGGGCATCGGCCTGGGCCGCCGGGGGAAGCACCGCGAGCAAGACGGCGAGGATCGGGGTGAGCAGGCGCATGGGCTGGCGGGCTCCGGGGTCGTGCATCGAGGCGCCGACCGAGGGGGGCGGCGGGGAGCCGGATCGGGCTTCCGCCCACCACTCAGCAAGAGTCCGGCCGCGATGATGCCGGATGGCGGGACCAAGACCGGTTCCCGACCGAACGGAACGCCGGGATAGTGATCATCCCTCCGATTGCGCGGCGTGCAGGACCGGCAAGGCGCGCAACGCATCGGTCGCATAGTCGAGGAAGGCGTTGACCCGGGCGGGCCGGAGCCCCTGGCTCGGGGTGACGAGCTGCACCGGCACCGGCGGCGGCTCGTACGACGCCAGCAGGCGCACGAGGCGGCCCGCCGCGATGTCCTCGGCGGTCTGGTAGGACAGCACCCGGGCGATGCCGCGCCCGGCCCGGGCCGCGATCAGCGCCGCCTCGACCTCATTGACGATCAGGCGCGGTGCGAGGCGCACGCGATGGGTGCCGAAGCGCCATTCGCGGACATTCGAGCGGACCATGCCCAGGATGGTGTCGTGGTCGGCCAACTCGGCGGGCATCCGGGGCGTGCCCCGCGCCGCGAGGTAGCCCGGGCTCGCCACGACCACTTGGCGCACCTCCCCGACCCGGCGCGCGACCAAGCGGGATTCCGCGAGCTGCCCGATCCGCAGGGCGACATCGATGCCCTCCTCCACGAGGTCGAGGTTGCGGTCGGCGAGCACCAGCTCGACCTGCACCTCCGCGTAGGCATCGAGGAAGCCGGACACGACCGGCGCGACGTGCTTGCGCCCGAACAGGACCGGGGCCGTCACCCGCACGAGGCCGCGCACCGCATCGCCCGCCGCGCCGGAGACGGCGGCCTCGTAGCCCGCGAGCAGTTCGCGCGCCCGCTCGGCCAGTTCGAGCCCCGCCGGGGTCGGCGCGAGGCGCCGGGTGGTGCGCTCCACCAGGCGGGTGCCGGCCCGCGCTTCCAGGCTCGCCAGCGCCCGGGTGGCGGCGGCGGCCGAGCGGCGCGACCGGCGCGCGGCCCCGGCGAGGCTGCCGGCGTCGATGATCGCGACGTAGAGGGCGAGTTCGTCCAGCCGGTCCATGGATCATTTCAGCAACTGAAATTCTGAGTGTCACAGCGTCCGGATTTTCGCCGTCCCTTGCAAGAGCCATAGTCAGGGCGTCGCTGGAGACCCCGATCATGTCTGAACCCGCCCTGACCCTGTACGGCTTGCGCCTCTCGGGCCATTCGCACCGCGCGGAACTGTTCCTGTCGCTGCTGGGGCTGCCCTATCGCTTCGTCGAGGTGGGTAGCGCGGAGCGGCGGGCCGCCGCCGATTTCCGGCGTCTCAATCCGCTCGGCCAGATTCCGGTCCTGACCGACGGCACGGTGGCGATCCCGGACAGCAACGCGATCCTGGTCTACCTGGCGGCCCGCTACGCGCCGGAGAGCGGCTGGATGCCGGCCGATCCGCTGGCCGCCGCGGCGGTCCAGCGCTGGCTGTCGATCGCCGCCGGGGAGGTGCGCACCGGACCGGCGCTCGCCCGGCTGATGGTGGTGTTCGGCGCGACCGCCGACCGGGCGACGGTGCACGCCACCGCGGCGCGGATCCTGACATTCATGGACGGGCATCTGGCCGATCGCCCGTATCTCGCGGCCGAGCGGGCGACGCTCGCCGACATCGCCTGCTATTCCTACGTCGCCCACGCCCCAGAGGGCGGCGTCTCGCTCGCCCCCTACCCGGCCGTGCGGGCCTGGATCGCCCGGGTGGAGGCCCTGCCGGGCTTCATCCCGATGCCGGCCTCCCCCATCCCCGAACAGGCGTGAGGTGCGCCATGTCCGACTTCCACGCAGACGAACTGATCGCGCAGGCCCATGCCGGCCACGTCCTCGGCGAGACCCCGGCGATCCGGACCTTCATGCCCGACCAGCACCGCCTCTTCTTCGCGGGCCTGCCCTATCTCCTGATCGGGACCGCGGACTCGGCCGGCGCGCCGGTCGCGACCCTGCTGACCGGCGCGCCCGGCTTCGTGCACAGCCCGGACGCGACGCATCTCGCCATCGCCGCGGCGCTCGATCCCGCCGACCCGGCGGCCAAGTTCCTCGTGCCAGGTGCCGAGGCCGGGATCCTCGGCATCGATCTGGCGACGCGGCGGCGCAACCGCGCCAACGGCCGGATCGTGCATCGCGACCGGGACGGCCTGACCGTGGCGGTCGATCAGAGCTTCGGCAATTGCCCGCAATACATCCAGCGGCGCGACGTCGAGCCGGTTCCGCGCCAGCCGGGCCCGACCGAGATCCTGTCATCCCTGGACGCGGAGGCCGGCGCGCTGATCGATGCCGCCGACACGCTGTTCGTGGCGACCCGGTCGCGGGACGACCTCCGGGAGGGCGGCGCCGACATCTCGCACCGGGGCGGGCGGCCGGGCTTCGTCCGGCGCCGGGGCGACGTGCTGACGGTGCCGGATTTTTCCGGCAACCGCTACTTCAATACCCTGGGCAACCTGATCGGCGAGCCGCGGGCGGCCTTGCTGTTCCTCGACTTTGCGTCCGGTGACCTGCTGGTCCTGCAGGGCCGCACCGAGATCGACTGGACCGGCGCCCCGGGTCTTCTCGGCGCGCAGCGGTCGTGGTCCTTCCCGGTGACCGACGGCTGGCGCCGCCGGGGGGCTGTGCCCCTGCGCTGGAGCGAGCCCGAGCCGGCGCCGCAACTCGCGCGCACCGGCATCTGGGCCGAGGCGGACGGGGTCTGATCCTGATCAGGCCGCGCCCACCGCGGCGGCCTCGTGCTCCTGGGCAAGCTGCGCATCGGCGGCGGCGACCTTTTGGAAGGCCGGACGGCCGCGGACGCGCTCGACATAGGCCGACAGCACCGGATCGGGCGCCACCAGGCCGAAGCCCATCGTCCAGCCGAGCGCGCTGCCCCACAGGATGTCCGCGGCGCTGAAGCGGTCGCCGAGCAGGTACGGGCCCGGATCCAGCGCCTCATTGATGCGCGCGATCACGCTGTCGTAATCGGCATAGGCCGACATGGCCCGCGGCCCCGCCTCGCGCTTGAGATGGCGGTCGATCACCGCGGGCTCGAAGCAGGAGCCGTAGAACACCATCCAGCGCAGATACGTCCCCCGGGCGGGATCGGTGATCGCAGGGGCGAGGCCGGCCTCCGGGAACAGGTCGGCGAGATACAAGTAGACCGCCGCCTGCTCGGTGACGAGCGTCTCGCCATGGCGGATCGCCGGCACCTTCGCCATCGGGTTGATCGCGCGATAGGCCTCTCCGAGATGCTCGCCGGCCCGCATGTTGAGCCCATGCAGGCGATGCGGGGCGCCGAGTTCCTCCAGAAGCACGCGTACGCCCGACGAGCGGGTATTCGGCGCATGGTAGAACGCGATCTCCGGCGTATTCGTCATGCCGCACCCTTCCAGATGATGTGATTTGCGCGGCGGTACGCTTCGTCCCGCCGACGAGCCGGGTCAATCGTGCAGTGCACCGAGCCGGTCTGGCGGAACATCCCGATCCCACCGAGGCCGTTCTGTACGGGGCGCTCTCTTCCACAGGGACCGGAATCGCGGCAGGGACGTTGGGCGTTTGTGCGTTGCCGCGCGTTGGGGTGCCAGCCGGCGCGACGCGACCCGGGGATTCGAGTACTGATGGCGAAGATACTGCTGGTCGAGGACCATGAAGAGATCTGGGACTTCCTGTCCCGACGCCTCAAGCGCCGCGGCTACGAGGTGATCCTGGCCCATGACGGCGAGGCCGGCGTCCAGCAGGCCCGGTCGGGCCAACCCGACGTGATCCTGCTCGACATGAACCTGCCGATCCTCGATGGCTGGTCGGCGGCGCGGGCGCTGAAATCCGGATCGGACACGCGGGCGATCCCGATCATCGCGCTCACCGCTCACGCCATGTCCGGCGACCGGGACAAGGCGATCCAGGCGGGCTGCGACGACTACCATCCCAAGCCGGTCGATTTCTCCAAGCTGCTCAGCCAGATCAGCGCCGCCCTGGGCGAGACCGCGCAGGCTGGCTGACGCCACCCGGCCCCTTAGGCTCCGAACCGCTCCGCCGTCGCGGTCCGGCAGCGTCCCCGAGTTCGACACGTCAGTGGAGCGTATCCGTGAGCGAGGATCCCGTCACCGCCCAGCGCCTCAAGCAGGGCCTGCCGGTCATCGTCGCCCTGGCCTCGACCCTCTTGGTCGTGTCGATCATGGCGGCCCTGTATCTCGGGCGCGAGATCCTGGTGCCGGTGACGCTGGCGATCCTCCTGAGCTTCGTCCTGGTGCCGGCGGTCCGGATCCTCCGGCGGATCCGCGTGCCTCGGGCGGCGGCGGTCCTCCTGGTGGTGGTGATCGTGTTCGGCGGCCTGTTCGGGATCGGCAGCCTGATCGCCAGCGAGGCGTCGCAGCTCGCCACCGACCTGCCGCGCTACACCCAGGTGATGCGCACCAAGATCAAGGACCTGCGCGGCGCCACCGCCGGGACCGGGACCCTGTCCCGGATGGTCGACATGGTCCAGGATCTCAGCGCCACGCTGCAGCCGCCCGCCGCGATCGAGGTCAAGGGCGAGCCGGGAACCCGCACCCACCCGCTCACCGTGGAGATCAGCCCAGCGCGGGCGAGCGTGGTCGAGACGTTCCAGACCTTCGCGGGGCCGATCCTGCACCCGCTGGCCACCACCGGCCTGATCCTGATCTTCACGATCTTCATCCTGCTCCAGCGCGAGGACCTGCGGAATCGGGCGATCCGGCTGGCGGGCGGCTCCGGGGATTTGCGCCGGGTCACGGCGGCGATCGATGACGCGACCAGCCGGCTCAGCCGGTTCTTCCTGGCCCAGCTCGCCCTCAACATCGCCTTCGGGGTGGTGATCGGGGTCGGCTTGTGGCTGATCGGCGTGCCGAGCCCAACGCTGTTCGGCGTGCTCGCGGCGATCCTGCGCTTCGTGCCGTATATCGGCGCCGCGATCAGCGCCCTGCTGCCGCTGATTCTCGCCGCCGCGGTCGATCCCGGCTGGACCATGGTCATCGCCACCGCGGCCCTGTTCCTGGTGGTGGAGCCGATCTGCGGCCACGTGATCGAGCCGCTGCTCTACGGACACTCCACCGGCCTGTCGCCGATCGCGGTGATCCTGGCCGCCACGATCTGGACCTTCCTGTGGGGGCCGATCGGCCTCGTTCTGGCCACCCCGCTCACCGTCTGCCTGGTCGTGCTCGGCCGGCACGTGGAGCGGCTCTGGTATCTCGACGTGCTGCTCGGCGACCGGCCCGCCCTGGCACCGCCGGAGATCTTCTACCAGCGCATGCTGGCGGGCGACCCGGCCGAGGCGATCGACCAGGGCTGGCAGTTCCTCAAGGAGCGGGCACTCGTCACTTATTACGACGAGGTCGCTCTGGCGGGGCTGCTGCTCGCCCAGGAGGACCTCTCGCGTGGCACCCTGGACCGCGCCCGCCAGGACGAGGTCGGCGCGGCGATCCGCACCGTGGTGGCGCGGCTCGGGACCGCGCCGGTGGCGCGGCGGACGTGGCGGGGATCGACGCGCTCCTCGCCCGATACCGAGACCGCGGCGGCGCTGGCGGCCGTCGGGCCGGACCGGCAGGTCGCCGGCATCGTGCTGGCCCGCGAGGAGCTCGCCCCGGCCTGGCGCAGCGAGACGCCGGTCCTGTGCGTATCGAGCCGCGGCCCGTTCGACGAGGCGGCGACCCTGATGCTGAGCCAGATCCTGGCCCGGCACGGGCTAGCCTCGCAGACCCTGTCGATGGCCGCGATCCGGGCCGGCGAGCGGCCCGAGAACCCGGAGGGCCTGGCGCTGATCTGCTTCTCCTACCTGGAGCCGGTCAGCCTGTCGCAGATCCGCTTCACCGTGCGGCAGGCCCGCGCGGCGGTGCCGGGCGTGCGCATCCTGGTGGGCTTCTGGCGCGAGCGCGACCCGGCCACCCTGGACCGCCTGCGCCGGGCGACCTCGGCGGATTTTCTGGTGACGTCGCTGAACGAGGCGCTCTCGGCGGTCCTGACCACCTGCCGGGACCCGGCGCCTCCGCGGATCGCTACCGCGCCTGCCAAGGCCCTGCCCAGTGCGGCCCGAGCGGCGGCGGCGTAGCCGGCACACGTCCCCACGGTGCGCGCCAAGCGCGACATTGGTGCCATCGACAACCTCGATCGCCCCCCTAAAGTCGCAACGGGATATCGGTCTCGGGCCGGTCTCCGCTCCCTTCACGTCCGAAAGAATCAAGACCGCGCGGCATGTCCGACTCTCCCGAAAAACCTCCCATCGGACCGGCCGCCGTGGTCAGAGACGGTGCGGCCAGTGATGTCGCCGACCGCACGAGCGATATCTTCTTCGCCGCGGTGGAAACCACCCGGATGCCGATGATCGTTACCGATCCGCGCCAGCCGGATAACCCGATCATCTTCGCCAACCGCGCCTTCCTGGCGATGACCGGCTACACGCCGGAGGAGCTCGTCGGGCGCAATTGCCGGTTCCTGCAGGGCCCGGACACCGACCGCGAGACCGTCGATCAGGTCCGCGCGGCGATCGCGGAGAGGCGCGAATTCGCCACCGAGATCCTGAACTACCGCAAGAACGGCTCGACCTTCTGGAACGCCCTGTTCGTCTCGCCGGTGTACAATGCGGCGGGCGAACTGGTGTACTTTTTCGGCTCGCAGCTCGACGTCTCACGCCGCCGCGACGTCGAGGAAGCCCTGGGCCAAGCGCAGAAGATGGAGGCGCTCGGCCAGCTCACCGGGGGCATCGCGCACGATTTCAACAACCTGCTGCAAGTGATCGTCGGCTACGTCGACATCCTGGCCTCCGGGCTGGAGAAGCCGGATGCCGACCGCGCCCGGCTCGGACGCGCCACCGACAACATCCGCCAGGCGGCCGACCGCGCCACGACGCTGACGCAGCAGCTCCTGGCCTTCGCCCGCAAGCAGCGGCTGGACGGGCGCGCGGTCAACCTCAACACGCTGGTCGAGGGGATGCGCGAGATGGTCGCCCGCTCGGTCGGCGAGGTGGTGACGATCGAGCTGGATCTCGCTCCTGACCTCTGGAACTGCCGGGTCGATCCGACCCAGGCCGAAGTCGCGATCCTCAACGTGCTGATCAACGCCCGCGACGCGATGCCGGAGGGCGGCAGCGTGCGGATCACCACCGCGAACACCGAGATCGTGGCGGGCGGCGAGATCGGGCCGCTGCGCCCCGGCCGCTACGTCAGCATCGCCATCCGGGATACCGGCACCGGCATCCCGCCTGCGGTGCTCGCCCGGGTGATGGACCCGTTCTTCACCACCAAGGAGGAGGGCAAGGGCACCGGGCTCGGCCTGTCGATGGTCTATGGCTTCGCCAAGCAATCGGGCGGCGCCGCCCAGATCGAGTCGACGGTCGGCGCGGGCACGACGGTGCGCCTGTCCTTCCCGGCCACCGACGGCGACGCGCACGCCCCGTCCAAGGTCTCGCACCGGACCGTGGACCGGCAGGGCACCGAGACGATCCTGATCGTCGACGACCGCGAGGACGTGGCCGAGCTCGCCCGCACCATCCTACGGGATTTCGGCTACACGACGCTGATGGCCGGCAATGCCCGCGAGGCCCTGGAGATCCTCGACTCCAGCGAGCGCATCGACCTGCTGTTCACCGACCTGATCATGCCGGGCGGTATGAACGGCGTGCTGCTCGCCCGGGAGGCGCGCCGCCGCCAGCCCAAGCTCAAGGTCCTGCTCGCCACGGGCTACGCGGAGGCGAGCCTGGAGCGAACCGATATCGGCGGTTCGGAGTTTGACCTGCTCAACAAGCCTTACCGGCGCACGGAACTGGTCCGCCGCGTGCGGGCGATCCTCGACGGTCCGACCGGCGTAGGCTGAGCGTGAGGAGAGGCGCCATGGCGCAGGGCGACAAGGCGAAATACACCGACAAGCAGAAGCGCAAGGCCGAGCACATCGCGGACTCCTACGAGGCGCGCGGCGTGCCGGAGCCGGAAGCCGAGGCGCGGGCCTGGGCCACCGTCAACAAGGACGACGGCGGCGGCAAGAAGCCGGGCGGCTCCGGCCGCGGCAAGGCCACCGGCCATCCGGCGGCCCACAAGGGCGGCGCCACAGGCGGCAAGGCTTCTGCGAGCCGGACGCCGGAACAGCGCTCGGCCTCTGCGAAGAAGGCTGCGGCGACGCGGAAGGCGAATGCTGCTGCGAGCGCGTGATGGGTCGAAGCGCGCCGGAGGTGGTCCGCACATTCCCAAGGTCTGGAACCGGCCAAACCAAGCACGAATTTGCTTGACGGATTTGTACCGTACACGGTACATAGTGCCGTGTACGGTCCGGCATGTCAGCGACGCAGAAAAAAGTTCCTGCTTCCTTCTATAAAACGACCACCGGCACCGAACCGGTGCGGGACTGGATCCTTGGCCTGTCGGCTGATGACCGGAAGATTGTCGGTACTGACATCGCCATCGTCGAGTTCGGCTGGCCTGTCGGGATGCCGACCTGCAAATCACTCGGCAACGGGCTTTGGGAAGTTCGCAGCGATCTGACCGGCGGGAAGATCGGGCGGGTCATCTTCGTCATGCATCAGGGTCAGATGGTCCTACTGCATGCGTTCGTGAAGAAGACGCAGAAGACCCCTTTGTCCGACATCCGTATCGCCACCAAGCGCCAGAAGGAGCTTTAGCAATGAGCGAACGAATCGGATCTTCCTTTGAAAGCTTCCTCAACGAAACGGGAAGCAGGGAAGACATCTACGCGGAAGCAACCAAGCGCGTGCTGGCATGGCAGATCGAACAGGCTATGGAAGCTCAGAACATTTCCAAAACGCAGATGGCGAGGAAGATGAAAACCAGCCGCAGCCAGCTCGACCGGCTGCTCGATCCAACGAATATGGCGGTTCAGATCGATACCATCCAAAAAGCGGCAGAGGCTGTTGGACGAAAGCTGGTGATCGAGCTGCGCGAACCAGAGTCGGCATAGATCCTTCTGCAATCGGCCGAAGATAGACGGCACCATCCGCGAAATCTTACCCGCACCTCACGCCCGATCCCGCCCCTCGACCAGCTTGACCAACGTGTGCAGCATCCGGTTCGCTGGCGTCGGGATGCCCAGCGCCGCGCCTGTCCGCATCACGTATCCGTTGAGGTGGTCGATCTCGCTGGGCCGGCCCCGGGCGAGGTCCTGGGCCGTGGAGGAACGCTGGTCGGCCATGCTGGTGCTGAGGGCGAGCACCGTGTCGAGGATGTCGTCAGGCACCGACACGCCCACGGCGCGGGCCACCGCGACGCATTCCTCCACCACGTCGGTCATTGCTGCGATCACGCCCTCGCCCTGGACCAGGCGGCCGTAGGGCAGCTGGGTCAGGGCCGAGAGAGCGTTGTAGGCGCAGTTGAGGATCAGCTTGCCCCAGAGGGCGTCCAGGGCGCGCTCCGAGACGGTGGTCGGGATCTCGGCGGCCATGAGCGCGGCGGCGATCGTCGGGCTCGCGTCCGAGGCGCCGAGCACCAGGTCGCCCCGGCCGTTGTGGCGGACGTGGGCCGGCCCGACCATCTCGGTGGCGACGTAGACCGCCACCGGCACCACCGGCCGTCCCAGCACGGCGGCGAGGCGCTCGGCATTGTCGACGCCGTTCTGGAGGCTGAGGATCGTGGCCGAAGGGTTGAGATGCGCGGCGATCGTCGCCCCGGCCGCTTCCGTGTCGCCCGACTTGACGCAGACCAGCACCAGATCGGCCCCGGCGACGCCCTCGCCGGACGCGGTCGCCTGGACGGCGACGTTCTCGCGCCCGGCCGCACTCTCCAGCACCAGGCCGTCGGACCGGACCGCCTCGACCAGGGCCGGTCGGCCGATCAGCGTCACCGCGTGACCGGCCCGCGCCAGCAGGAACCCGTAATAGCAGCCGACCGCCCCGGCCCCGAGGATGGCGACCTTCATCGCGCCGAAGCCGCGGCGCGCGCGGGATGGAACGGGGCGGCGCCGAGTGCGCTGGTCCGGACATGGTCGAGCAGGGCCTGGACCGGGTGGCGCAGCCGGACGCCGTCGACCAGCTTCGCCTGGGACCGGCAGGAATAGCCGTCCGCCAGCAGGGTGCCGCCGGGAGCGTCGGCCACGTGGTGCGCCCAGCTCAAGCCGTAGATCGCCTCGGAGGTGGCGCGATTGCGCGTCTCGTGGCCGTAGGTCCCGGCCATGCCGCAGCAGCCCGCGGCCGGCACGTCGAGCCGCAGCCCGAGATGGGTGAACACGGCCTGCCAGTCGCGCACCGCGCCGGGGGCGTTGGTGCGCTCGGTGCAATGGGGCAGCAGCCGCAGGGTTGCGTTGCCCTGCCGGGGCGCGATCCGGTCGAGTTGGGTGGCGAGCCATTCCTGCAGGATCTGGACCTGGGGCAGGTCGTCGGCGCCCAGCGCCTGGGCATATTCGGACCGGTAGGTCAGCGTCATCGAGGGGTCGAGGCCGACCAGCGGCACGCCCGAGTGGGCGAGCGTCCGCAGCATCGCGGCGTTGGACCGTGCCACCACGGCGAACCGGGCCAGGAAGCCGTGGACGTGCAGCGGCTTGCCGTTCGGCCGGTAGGGCACGAGCCAGGGCTGGAAGCCGAGGGCGATGAGGAGCGCGCAGGCATCCACCACCAGGGCCGCCTCGAAATGGCTGGTGAAGGCGTCCTGCACCAGCAGCACCGTGCGCTCCCGCTCCGCCGGGGCGAGCCGGGCCAGCACCTCCGGGGTCGCAGTGGCGACCCCGAGACCGGCGAGCCGCGTTTTCAGGTCCACGGGCGACAGGGCCGGGATCCCGACCAGGCCGGCTTTGGCCAGCAGCATCCGGGCGAGCGGATTGGCCAGAACCGCGTTGCTCAGGCGCGGCATCCGGGCCGCCAGAGGCAACAGCGGCTCCAGAGCCGCCACCAGATGGTCCTTCAGGGGCCGGGCGTAGCGGGCGTGGTAGAGCGCCAGGAACTTGGCCCGGAAGGTCGGGACGTCGACCTTGATCGGGCAGGAGCCCGTGCAGGACTTGCAGGCGAGGCAGCCGTCCATCGCCTTCTTGACGGCGTGCGAGAAATCATCCGCCTCGGAGCCGCGTCGGAAACCGCTCCGCAAAGTCGCGAAAAGATCGGGCAGCCAGCCGGCGCGCTGGCGCTTGAGCTCCGCGGCCGGGTCGATCCCCGCCTGCGCGGCCAGCCGCAGCCACTCGCGCATCAGCGAGGCGCGGCCCTTGGGCGAGTGCCGGCGCTCCCGGGTCGCCTTCCAGGACGGGCACATCGCGTCGTCCGGATCGTAATTGAAGCAGGCGCCGTTGCCGTTGCAGTGCAGGGCCTCGTCGAAATCCTGCCGGACCGGCGGCGGGATCGTGCGGTCCTGCTCGCCCCGGCGGGGCACGCCGTCGATCCGGGTGAGCGCGCCGCCGCGGGCCGAGGCGATCTTGCCCGGGTTCATCCGGTCGCCCGGGTCGAAGGCGCGCTTGACCGCCTCCAGCGCCGGCATCAGCGGCCCGAAGGTCGCGGGCACGAACTCGGAGCGGAAGCCCTTGCCGTGCTCGCCCCAGAGCAGCCCGCCATATTTGGCGGTGAGCGCGACCACGCCCTCGGTGACCTCGCGGATCAGGGCGTTCTGGTTCGGGTCTTTCAGGTCGATGGCCGGGCGGACATGCAGCACGCCGGCATCGACATGGCCGAACATGCCGTAGCGCAGCCCCTTGGCGTCGAGCAGCGCCCGGAACTCGGCGATGTAGTCGGCGAGCCGCTCCGGCGGCACCGCGGTATCCTCGACGAACGGGATCGGGCGCGCATCGCCCTTGGCGGCGCCGAGCAGGCCCACCGCCTTCTTGCGCATGGTCCAGAGTTTTTCGATCGCCGCGCCGCGGGCGATGGTGAAGCCCAACCGCTTGGTATCGGTGCCGCGCTCGGCCTCGAGCATCGTGGTGAGCCGCGCCAGGGCGGCGTCCACGGCCTGCGCGTCGTCGCCGACGAATTCCACGAGGTTGATGCCGTGGACCGGGCGGCCGCCGGGATCGTCGGGGAAGAAGGCCTGCACCTCGGCCCAGATCGGGTCCTGGCGGGCGAGCCCCAACACGGTGGAATCGATGGTCTCCACGGAGGCCGCGCCGAACGGCAGCAGGGCCTGAGCGTCACGCAAGGCCGCGTCGAAATCCACGTAAGAGAGCGCCACCAGCACCGAGGCCTTCGGGATCGGCAGCACGTTGAGCCGCGCCTCGGCGATCAGCGCCAGGGTGCCCTCGGACCCGCAGATCAGGCTCTTGAGGTCGAAGCGCCCTGACGCGTCGCGCAGATGGGCGAGGTCGTAGCCGGTGAGGCAGCGGTTGAGCTTGGGGAAGCGCTCGGCGATCAGCGCGGCGTTCTCAGTGACGACCGTGTCGACGGTGCGGTGGATCGCGCCGACGCGATCGTTGCGCGCCTTGGCGGCGCCGAGGCCGGCCTCGTCCAGCGGCTCGGCTTCCCAGACCGTGCCGTCGGTGAGCACGCAGGTCAGCGCCAGGACGTGATCGCGGGTCTTGCCGTACAGGCAGGAGCCCTGCCCGCAGGCGTCCGTGGAGATCATGCCGCCGATGGTCGCGCGGTTCGAGGTCGAAAGTTCGGGGGCGAAGAACAGGCCGTGCTCGGCCAGCGCCCGGTTGAGCTGGTCCTTCACCACCCCGGGCTCGACCCGGACGGTGCGGCGGGCGACGTCGATCTCCAGGATGCGGTTCATGTGCCGCGAGGTGTCGACCACGAGGCCGTGGCCGAGCGACTGGCCGTTGGTGCCGGTGGCACCGCCGCGCGGGCGGATCACGATCTCGGTGAAGCGCGGATCGTCCAGCAGCTTGGCGATCCGCACGAGGTCGTCGCGCGAGCGCGGGAAGGCCACCGCCCCCGGCTCGACTTGGTAGATCGAGTTGTCGGTGGAAAAGACCGTGCGGTCGGCGGCCGACACGGTGAGGTCGCCCTCGAAGCCGCGCAGGCGCAGCTCGGCGACAGCCGCCTCATAGAGCGGCACGGCCTCGGTGTGGCGGGTCAGGACCGGGATCATGCAGGCGTTCTACACCCGGCGGATCGCGAGGGAAGATCGGCGCTTATGTCACGCTGGGCCGAAACAGGCTGGCACTCGGTTTGCCACGACGCATGCAGTTGCGGAGCAGATACCCATGAACGCGAGCGTCGAACGGGTCCGGGATGCCCTGGCCGAACTGATCAAGGCGGCCCTCATCTCCGACGACGGCAAGAGCCTCGCCTGCCGCGAGGCCGGGCGGGACAAACTCGCCGGGCTGGCGGCCGACCCGCCGGAGGCCGAGAGCCTGCGCATGGACGGCGCCTGGATGCTGGCGATCCAGCAGGCGGAGACGCCAGAGCTGGCGGCCGAGGAGGGCCAGGTGAACCTGACCTTGCCGCGCGCCTGCCCGTTCAGCCTCGACGAGATCCTCGCCCCCGGTTTCGATGTGGATCACGGGGTCGAGCGCATCCGCAAGTCCGCCTCCACGGGCTGAACGCGCCTGTTGAGGACGCGCCGGCCGCCGTTGCCGCGGACCTGCCGGAACCCCATCTTGCGCTGACGAGACCGAATCAGCGGTCCGGCGTCCCAGCGCGGGCGCACATCTTTTTCGAGAACCGTCCGGCACCACCTTTTGGCACCACGCATCAGCGCAGAGGCGGCCGAACCCGCCGCTCCCCCGCCCTTCCCCACCCGCGAGCAGATCCTCGCCTTCGTGGCCGAGGCGACGGAACCCGTCGGCAAGCGGGAGATCGCCAAGGCGTTCGGCATCAAGGGTGCGGCCAAGATCGACCTGAAGCGCATCCTTAAGGAGATCGAGGAGGACGGTGCCGTCGATCGCGGGCGCGGCGGCCTCGCGACTGCGGGTCGCCTGCCGCCGGTGGTGCTGACCGATATCCGCTCGCGCGACCGGCACGGCGACTTCCTGGCGGTTCCGGTGGAATGGACCGGCACCGGCAAGCCGCCAGCAATCGTGCTCGTCCAGCCGCGCGGGCCGCGCAAGGGCAACCGGCCGGCGGCCGGGATCGGCGACCGGGCCCTGGTCCGGGTCGAGCGCGACGCCGAGGGCGGCTATACCGGCCGGGTCATCAAGGTCATCGGCAAGAACAAGGCCGAGATCATCGGCGTCTACCGGGCCGGCGCGCAGGGCGGCCGGATCGTGCCGGTGGAGAAGCGCTCGCAGGGCCGCGAGATCCTGATCCCGCCGGGTGAAGAGGGCCAGGCCCGGGACGGCGACCTCGTCAGCGTGTCGCTGGAGCGCGAGACGCGCTTCGGCCTGCCGCGGGGGCGCGTCCGGGAGCGGCTCGGCTCGCTCGGTTCCGAGAAGGCCGTGAGCCTGATCGCGCTCCACCTGCACAACATCCCGCACGTTTTTTCAGACCCGACCCTGGCGGAGGCCGACGCCGCCGCACCCGCCTCGCTCAAAGGCCGCGAGGATTGGCGCGACCGCCCGCTGCTGACCATCGACCCGCCCGACGCCAAGGACCACGACGACGCCGTGATGGCCGAGGCCGATCCCGACCCGGCCAATCCGGGCGGCTTCATCGTCACCGTCGCCATCGCGGATGTCGCGGCTTACGTCCGCCCCGGTTCGAGCCTCGACCGCGAGGCGCTGGAGCGGGGCAACTCGGTCTACTTCCCCGATCGCGTCGTGCCGATGCTGCCGGAGCGGATCTCGAACGATCTCTGCTCCCTGCGCGAGGGCGAGGACCGCCCGGCCATCGCGGTCCGGATGGTGATCGCCGCCGACGGCGTGAAGCGGCGCCACACGTTCCACCGGGTGATGATGCGCTCGCGCGCCAAGCTCGCCTACGCGCAGGCGCAAGCCGCCATCGACGGCCAGCCGGACGCCACCACCGGGCCGCTGCTGGAGACGGTCCTGAATCCGCTCTGGACGGCCTACGCCGCCCTGCGCGAGGCGCGCGACCGCCGCGGCCCGTTGGCCCTCGACCTGCCTGAGCGCAAGGTGCTGCTGTCGCCCGAGGGCGCGGTCGACCGGGTGATCGTGCCGGAGCGCCTCGACGCGCACCGGCTGATCGAGGAGTTCATGATCCAGGCCAACGTCGCCGCGGCCGAGACCCTGGAGGCGGCCAAGCAGGTGCTGATCTACCGGGTCCACGACGAGCCGGCGCAGGAGAAGATGCAGGCGCTCGGCGAGGTTCTGGCCTCGGTCGGGATCAAGCTGCCCAAGGAAGGCGCGCTGCGCCCCGCCCTGTTCAACCGCATCCTCGGATCGGTGGCGGGCAGCGAGCACGCGACCTTCATCAACGAGGTGGTGCTGCGCTCCCAGGCGCAGGCCGTCTACGCCGCCGAGAATCTCGGCCATTTCGGCTTGAACCTGCGCCGCTACGCGCATTTCACCTCGCCGATCCGGCGCTACGCCGACCTGATCGTGCACCGGGCGCTGATCACCGCCTGCCGCCTCGGCTCCGACGGCCTGCCGCCGGAGGTGTCCCTGGGCGAACTCGCGCAGGTCGGCGAACAGATCTCGGCGGCCGAACGCCGCGCCATGGCAGCCGAGCGCGAGACCATCGACCGGCTGATCGCCCACCATCTGGTCGACCGGATCGGCGCAACCTTCGCGGGGCAGATCGCGGGCGTCACCCGGTCGGGCCTGTTCATCAAGCTCGACGAGACCGGGGCGGACGGGTTCGTGCCGATCTCGCAGCTCGGCGCCGACTATTTCCGCCACGAGGAGGCCCGCCACGCCCTGGTGGGCGAGCGCAGCGGCGAGACCTTCCGGCTCGGCGACCGGGTCGAGGTCCGCCTGGTGGAGGCCGCGCCCGTGGCCGGCGCGCTCCGCTTCGAGCTGCTCAGCGAGGGCAAGACCCGCGCCGGGTCTGGCAAGGATGGCGGCGGCCGGAAGCCCGGCGGCCGCCCGTTCAAGGCGGCGGCGTCGGGGCGTCCGCCTGGCATCCGCAACGCCGGTACGCGCCATCGCGGCTCGCGCCGGTGACCCGGCCGGTGTAGACCCTGGACATGGCCACCGACGCGATTCCCGTGCGCACCCGCCTGATCCCCGCGATGGCGCGCGGCTTCATCGGTCGCTGTCCGCATTGCGGCCAGGGCCGGATCTTCGGGCGCTTCCTCAAGGTGCGGCCGGAATGCGATGCCTGCGGCCTCGAACTGCACCACCACCGGGCCGACGACCTGCCGCCCTACGCGGTGATCTTCATCGTCGGCCACATCGTCGGCTACCTGATCCTAGAGACCGAGACCAATTACGACGTCCCGCTCTGGGTCGAGATGGGCATCTGGCCGGTCTTTACGCTGCTCTTCGCCCTCGCGCTGCTCCAGCCGGTCAAGGGCGCGGTCGTCGGGTTGCAATATGCCCTTGGCATGCAAGGCTTCGCCACGTTACCGCGGGGCCGCCCCGTCTCGGGGTTGAAGGAGACGCGCCTTGCCGCAGCCGGAGCCGCAGCAGGAATCCGAGATCCCGACCAGCCCTGAGCCGAAGCCGTCCCCGGCGCGCCTGCGCCCGCGGGACGCCGCGACCCTAATCGTGCTCGACCGGCGCGGCAAAGGCGGCCCGAAGGTCCTGATGGGCCGGCGGAACCCGAAACTCGCGTTCATGCCGGGGCAGTTCGTGTTCCCGGGCGGCCGGATCGAGCTCGGCGACCGCCACATGCCGGTGGCCGGCGCCCTGCCCGATTATGCCGAGGCCGCGCTCACCCGGCAGGTCTCCCGGCCGCCGCACCATCTCGGCCGGGCGCTGGCGCTCGCCGCCATCCGGGAAACCTATGAGGAGACCGGCCTGTTGCTGGGTACGACCGAGCACGGCGCCCCCGAGACCGCGCCGGAGGGCTGGGAGGTTTTTGCCCGGCACGGAATCCTGCCGGACCTGGAGGCGCTGCATCTGGTCGCCCGGGCGATCACGCCGCCCAAGCGCGTGCGCCGGTTCGACACGCGCTTCTTCGCCATCGACCGCCGGATGGTCGCGGCCGAGGAGCCGGGCCGGGTGAGCCCGGATTCCGAATTCACCGAGCTTGCCTGGGTCCGCCTCGACGCGGCGCGCAAGCTCGACCTGCCGTTCATCACCCGGGCCGTCCTCGACGATCTCGAGGCGCAGATCGCCGTCGATTTCGCGCCGTACCGGATGATCCCCTTCCATTACGAGCGCTACGGCCGCCGCGAACGGGTCGCCTTGTGAATGTGTCCGAGAGGCCGGACCGGATCGTCGCGCCAAGCGGGATCGGGCCGGACACCGTGGCGGCGATCACCGCCGCCATCGCTTGCGTCACCGTCGTCGGGATCGGGCTGAGCCTGTCCATCCCGCTCCTGTCGATCGAGATGGAGCGGCGCGGCGCGTCGAGCACCGTGATTGGGCTCAACACCGCGATCGCGGGTGTCGCCAGCATCTGCACGGTGCCGTTCGTGCCGCGGCTGGCGTCGCGGATCGGCGTCGCACGGCTCCTGTGCCTGGCGCTGATCGTGGGGGCAGTGAGCCTCGCGGCCTTCCCGATGGTTCCGGGCATCGCCCTGTGGTTCCCCCTGCGCTTCGTGTTCTCGATGACGCTGGGCGCGCTGTTCGTGCTCTCCGAGTACTGGATCAACGCGGCAGCCCCGCCGGAGCGGCGCGGCCTGGTGATGGGCATCTACGCGACCGTGCTGGCCGCCGGCTTCGCGGTGGGCCCGGCCCTGCTGGCGCTGGTCGGAACCGAGGGCTTGGCGCCCTACCTGACCGGCGCAGCCCTGATGCTGGCCGGCGGCCTGCCGATCGTCCTCGCCCGAGGGCTGTCGCCGACCATCGAGCACGGCTCCGGCCGCAGCATCCTGGCCTATCTGCGCCTCGCCCCCGGGGCGCTGCTCGCCGCCCTCGCCTACGGGGCGGTGGAGACCGGGATCTTCGCGATCCTGCCGCTCTACGGGCTGCGCCTCGGCTACGACGCGCAGGGCGCGGCCGGCCTCGTCAGCCTGATCGCGCTCGGCAACGTGCTGTTCCAGATCCCGTTCGGCTGGCTCGCCGACCGCTTCGACCGGCGCGCGGTGCTCCTCGGCGCGGGCCTCGGCGGCGCCGCGGGCTCGGCCCTGATCCCGCTGGCCTCCGGTTCGCCGGTGGCCCTCGGCCTCGTCCTGTTCCTGTGGGGCGGCATCGCCGGCACGCTCTACACGGTCGGCCTGACCACCTTGGGCGACCGGGTTCCGGCCACCGATCTCGCGGGCGCCAACGCGGCCTTCGTGGTGCTGTACAATGTCGGCCTGATGCTGGGACCGCCCCTGATCGGCGGCGGCCTCGACCTCGTGCCGCCGCACGGCTTCGCCTGGGCGCTGCTCACCCTGTTCATGGCCTTCTCGTTGAGCCTCGCCACGATGGAGCGATCCTCCCCCCGGTCTTGACCTGACCGACCCGATCGGGCATTGACCCGCCCGTATTCGGCCGGGCTTTCCCGGCCATTTGCGTTTCGCTCACGCGGAATGCCGCACCCTGCAGGAGCGCCGCGCCATGGCCAAGGCCGTCACCGTCAAGATCAAGCTCATCTCCACCGCCGACACCGGCTATTTCTACGTCACCAAGAAGAACTCCCGCACGCAGACCGAGAAGCTGACGATGCGCAAGTACGATCCGGTGGCGCGCAAGCACGTCGAGTTCAAGGAAACCAAGATCAAGTAAGGCAAGATCGAGAAGGTTTGAGGCCGCCCTCAGGCCTCAGCCGATCCGATGAGCCGCTCCGGGGACGGGGCGGCTTTTTCTATGCGCGCACCGATCCGTCCTCCGGTGGTCGGCCCCAGCCCAGTGCCACGCCGTAGTGTCGCCGCGATTCGGGCGCTGCCTGACGCCGCGCCGGGATCCGCATCCCCCCGCATTGGCCGGACCGGTCATTGGAGCGCGCACACGATGTCGAAAATGCTGCTGACGATGGTGATCGTCCTGGCGGTTCTCGCGGCCCGCATCGTCCTCAAGCTGCCGCTGCTGCCCTATCGGGCGGTTCGCGGCCTCTGGCGGAGCCTGTCGGCCCCGGCCTGACACGGCTCACGCGCCCGGCACCACCGCCCCGGACAGTTCGGGATCGAGCGTCCGCGCCAGGGTCCGGGCGATGGCGACGAGGGCGGTCACCATCGGGGTCGAGGGTTCGCGCCGCGGGGCGACGAGGCCGATCGTGTGCTCCAGGTCCGGCGCGGTGATCGGGATCGCCCGCACCCCCGCCATCGGCCCGAGGGCGTCCACCAGGATCTCCGGCATGATCGAGGCCCAGCGCAGGCTGCGCACATGGGTCATCAGCACGATCATCGAGTTCGATTCGAGCGTCGCGACCGGCTCAGCGCCCGATTCGCGGATCTGCTGGTCGATGATCCGCCGGTTCTGCATGTTCGGGGTCAGAAGGCAGAGCGGCAAGCGGCCGGTTTCGGCCCAGGTGACGCTGCTGCGGCCGTCGAACGGGCCGCCATCGGCCGTCACCAAGCGATAACGCTCCCGGTAGAGCGGCACCGAGACGACCCGGCCCAGGGGCTCGTTGTCGAGGTAGGTCAGGCCGGCATCGGCCTCCAGGTTCTCGATCAGCGAGAAGATGTCGGCCGAGGCCGCGGATTCGACCGTCAGCCGCACGTCCGGGTGGCGCTCGCCATACGGGGTGGTCAGGCTCACGATCATCGGCAGGGCCGTGGGGATCGCGGCGATGCGCAGGTGCCCGGTCAGACCCCGGCGCAGGCCGGTGACCTCCTCGTGCATCGCCCGCGCGTCGGCCACGATGCGGCGCGCCCATTCGAGAACCCGCTCACCCTCCGGGGTGAAGCCCTGGAAGCGCGAGCCGCGCAACACGAGCTGCACGCCGAAGCGATTCTCCAGCTGCTTCACGCCGGCCGAGAGGGTCTGCTGCGTCACCCCGCAGGTCTCGGCGGCGTGGCCGAAATGCTGCTCGCGGGCGAGCGCGAGCAGGAAATCCAGCTTGTCGATCACGGGGGCATTCCGAACGACTCATGCCGGCACGCAGTGGCATGCCAGAACGTAATCACCCGCCCGTCCGGCCACAACAGGCCAGCTCAGCGGAACAGGATGAACGCCTTCGACAGGGTGATGCCGATCCCCCAGAGGATCGGGATGCCGACCACCGCCCAGGCCAGCGCGGCCCCGGCGCTGAACCCGCCCCGGCCGATGCCGAACGAGCCCGAGGCACGCACGGAGGCGGCTCCGGCCCGGGCGTCGAGGGCGGCGCGCTCGGACTCGGACATGAACCAGCGGCCGGCCAGCGGCCGAATCAGCAGGTTGCAGACGAACCCGGCGGCCAGGAACGCCGCCAGCACGTACATCGTCCGCCCGTAGAGATCCGCACCCTGCACCCCGGCGGCGGCCTGGGCCTCGCGGATCTTGGTGACCACGAACGGCCCGACGATGCCGGCGGTGGACCACGCGGTGAGCAGGCGGCCGTGGATCGCGCCCACGAACTGCGTCCCGAACACGTCGGCGAGGTAGGCGGGGATCGTCGCGAAGCCGCCGCCATACATCGACAGGATCACGCAGAAGAACGCGACGAACAGTGCCTGCGAGCCGATCCCGGCGGCCCAGGGCGCGGCGGCGTAGAGCACGCCGCCCAGCGCGAAGAAGATCGCGTAGGTGAGCTTGCGGCCGATCCGGTCCGACATTGAGGCCCAGAAGAATCGGCCCAGGATGTTGAACAGCGACAGCAAGCCGACGAAGCCGGCCGCGATCGCGGCGATCTGGGCCTTCTGGCCGGCATCGAGGGCGGAGAAGCCGGTGCCGGGCAGCCCGATCAAGGCGCCGCCGAAAATCTCCTGAAGCATCGGCGAGGCCAGCGCCAGCACGCCGATCCCGGCCGAGACGTTGAGGCAGAGCACCAGCCAGATCATCCAGAACTGGAAGGTCTTGTGCGCGTCCCGCAGGTGGACGTGGCCCGAGGCGATCATGGCGTTCTTGGCCGCCGGTTGGGTCCAACCGTCCGGCTTCCAGCCCGCCGGCGGGACCCGGTAGCCGAAGGCGCCGCCCAACATGAACACGATGTAGCCGAGCCCCATCACGGCCAGCGTCTGCCAGACGCCGACGGACTCGGCGCTGCGGAAGGTCTTGATCAGGCCGTCGGCCAAGGGCGAGCCGATCATCGCGCCGCCGCCAAAACCCATGATCGCCATGCCGGTAGCCATGCCGCGCCGGTCGGGGAACCATTTGATGAGCGTCGAGACCGGGGAGATGTAGCCGAGCCCCAGCCCGATGCCGCCGATTAGGCCCATGCCGAGCCAGACCAACCAGAGCTGGTGGAGATAGACGCCCAGCGCGCCGATCAGGAAGCCGCCGCCCCAGCACAGGGCCGCGGCGATGCCAGCCTTGCGCGGCCCGGCCCGCTCCAGCCAGCCGCCGAACACGGCGGCCGAGAGGCCGAGCATGACGATCCCGATCGAGAAGACGATGACGAGGTCGCTGACCCGCCAGTCGCAGGTGGTGGTGAACAGGGCCGTGATCACGCCCATGTCGGGGCAGGCGGCGGGTGCGGGCTGGCCGACGGAGAGTGCCCGGCTCAGCGGCAACCAGAATACCGACAGCCCATAGGACATGCCGATGCAGAGATGGATCGCCAGGGCCGCGGGTGGGACCAGCCAGCGATTGAAGCCCGGTTTGGCGACGATGCGTTCACGGGACAACCAGCCGTGAGCGCTCCCGGACGCGACCGCGCCCGCTAGTTCTGAATGCATCGCGACTCCTCCGGGCCGACTCTCTTGAGCGAGTCTTGCCGCGGCGCAGTCTTAACCGTTCCGGCTGCCGGGTGCCAGCACGCGGAAACATCTGGCGCGCAATCCAGATCTTGGTTCGACTGCGGGGCGCCCGGATCAGCCGGCGTCGCTGGCGCCCTCGCCGAGCTTCTGCGGATCGCGGGTCGCCGGGCGCACCGGGCTCTCGGCCAGGGGCTCGGCGCCGCGCAGGGCCCGCTGCACCAGGCTGTCGGCCCGGTCGCCCATCGCCGGCAGGGCGGCCTCGAGCTTCGAGACCATCTTGGGCGTCCAGAAGGCCGTGATGTGCTTGTGCACCCCGGCCACCGCCTCGTCCTCCGGGTAGGACCGGAAGAACGTGGCGATCTGGTTCGCCATCCGGAGGAGCTTGTCCTCCTGGGTCTGCGCGCTCATCGGCTCACTCCGCCGCGTCGAGGCGCTGGGCGATGCGCGTCAACGAGAAATCCTCCTCGTAGAACTTCGCCTGCCAGTCGGACGGCCGGTTGGTCCGCCGGACCTGCACCGCCGTCACCTTGTATTCCGGGCAGTTGGTCGCCCAGTCCGAGTAGTCGGTGGTGATGACGTTGGCGCCGGTCTTGGCGTGGTGGAACGTGGTGTAGACCACGCCGGGCTGCATCCGCTCCGAGACCTTGGCCTTCAGGGCGATGTCGCCGGACCGACTCTCCAGCGAGACCAGATCACCGTCGACCACACCGCGCAGCTCCGCGTCGAACGGGTGGATCTCCAGCACGTCCTCCTCGTGCCAGCGCGAGTTCTCGGTGCGCCGGGTCTGCGCGCCGACATTGTACTGGGACAGGATCCGGCCCGTGGTCAGGATCAGCGGGAACTTCGCCCCCGTCCGCTCCTCGGTGGCCACGAACTCGGTGATCATGAACCGGCCCTTGCCGCGGACGAAGCGGTCCACGTGCATCATCGGGGTACCGAGCGGCGCCTTCTCGTTGCAGGGCCACTGCACCGAGCCCAGCTCGTCGAGCTTGGCGTAGGACACGCCGGTGAAGCTCGGGGTCAGGCCCGCGATCTCGTCCATGATCTCGGACGGGTGGCTGTATTCCATCTTGTAGCCCAGCGCGTTCGAGAGCAGCACCGTGCCCTCCCAGTCGCCGTAGCCGCCCATCGGGGGCATCACCTTGCGCACGCGGGAGATGCGGCGCTCGGCGTTGGTGAAGGTGCCGTCCTTCTCCAGGAACGAAGCGCCCGGCAGGAAGACGTGGGCGTATTTGGCGGTCTCGTTCAGGAACAGGTCCTGGATGACGATGCATTCCATCGCCTTGAGGCCGGAGGTGACGTGGTGCGTGTCGGGATCCGACTGCGCGATGTCCTCGCCCTGGATGTACAGGCCCTTGAACGCGCCATCGACGGCCTCGTCCAGCATGTTGGTGATGCGCAGGCCCGGCGCGCCGTCGAGCTTGGCGCCCCAGAGGGCCTCGAAGCTCTCACGGGTGGCATCGTCCGAGACGTGGCGGTAGCCGGTGAACTCGTGCGGGAACGAGCCCATGTCGCAGGAGCCCTGGACGTTGTTCTGGCCGCGCAGCGGGTTCACGCCGGCGCCGAGCTTGCCGATGTTGCCGGTGGCCATGGCGATGTTGGCCATGCCCATCACCATGGTCGAGCCCTGGCTGTGCTCGGTGACGCCGAGGCCGTAATAGATGCCGGCCGCGCCGCCCGTGGCGTAGAGCCGGGCCGCCGCGCGGACTTCGGCCGGGTCGAGGCCGGTGAAGGTCTGCTGCGACTCGGGGGAGTGGCGCTCCTCGGCGATGAACCGGGCCCAGGTCTCGAACTCGGCGAGATCGCAGCGCTCGCGGACATAGGCTTCGTCGATCAGCCCCTCGGTTACGATGACGTGCGCCAGCGAGTTGATGAAGGCGACGTTGGAGCCGGGCTTCAGCGGCAGATGGTAATCGGCCTTGATGTGGGGCGACTTCACCAAGTCGATCTTGCGGGGATCCGCAACGATCAGCTTCGCCCCTTGCCGGAGGCGCTTCTTCATCCGCGAGCCGAACACCGGATGGCCGTCGGTCGGGTTGGCGCCGATCACCAGGATCACGTCGGACTGCTCGACCGACTTGAAGTCCTGGGTGCCGGCCGAGGTGCCGAGCGTCGACATCAGGCCGTAGCCGGTGGGCGAGTGGCAGACGCGGGCGCAGGTATCGACGTTGTTGTTGCCGAAGGCGGCGCGCACGAGCTTCTGGACGAGGTAGGCCTCCTCGTTGGTGCAGCGCGACGAGGTGATGCCGCCGACCGAATCCTTGCCGTAGGTGGCCTGGATCCGCTTGAACTCGGAGGCCGCGTGGCTGATCGCCTCCTCCCAAGAAACCTCGCGCCACGGATCCGTGATCTTGGCCCGGATCATCGGCTTGGTGATGCGGTCCTTGTGGGTGGCGTAGCCGTAGGCGAAGCGGCCCTTGACGCAGCTATGGCCCTCGTTGGCCTTGCCGCCCTTGAACGGCACCATACGGACGACGCGGGTGCCCTGCATCTCGGCCTTGAACGAGCAGCCGACGCCGCAATAGGCGCAGGTCGTCACCTCGGCGTGCTCGGGCTGGCCGAATTCGTGGATCGACTTTTCCTGCAACGTGGCCGTCGGACAGGCCTGCACGCAGGCGCCGCAGGAGACGCACTCCGATTCCATGAAGTTCGTCGGGCCCGCCGCCACGCGGCTGTCGAAGCCGCGGCCCGCGATGGTCAGCGCGAAGGTGCCCTGCACCTCCTCGCAGGCGCGGACGCAGCGGTTGCAGACGATGCACTTCGACGGATCGTACGTGAAGTACGGGTTCGACTCGTCCTTGGGCAGATACTTTTCCGCCGTCGGCACGACGTGGTTGTCGCCCTCGTAGCCGTAGCGGACGTCGCGCAGGCCGACGACGCCGGCCATGTCCTGCAATTCGCAGTCGCCGTTGGCAGCGCAGGTCAGGCAGGTCAGCGGGTGATCGGAGATGTAGAGCTCCATCACGCCCTTGCGGAGCTTGGCGAGCTTGTCGGTCTGCGTGCGCACGACCATGCCGTTCTCGGCCGGGGTGGTGCAGGAGGCCGGCGTGCCGCGCCGCCCCTCGATCTCCACGAGACAGAGGCGGCAGGAGCCGAACGGCTCCAGGCTGTCGGTGGCGCACAGCTTCGGGATCTGCGTGCCGGCATGCATCGCCGCCGCCATCACGGAGGTGCCGGCCGGAACCGTCACGTCCATGCCGTCGATCGTCAGGGTGACGGTCTGCTCCGCGACGCGGATCGGCGTGCCGTAGTCGATCTCTTTGATGAGGGCCATGGAAGCCTCTTCACTCCGCCGCGGCAGGCAGCGAGCCCGCGCGGACAAAATCCTCGGGGAAATGGGTGATCGCGCTCATCACGGGCATCGGCGTCAGCCCGCCCATGGCGCAGAGCGACCCATCGGTCATGACCTCGCAGAGGTCTTCGATCAGCTTGAGGTTCGTCTCCGGCCGGATGCCGGCGATGACCTTGTCCATGGTCTCGACGCCACGGGTCGCGCCGATGCGGCAGGGGGTGCACTTGCCGCAGGATTCGGTGGCGCAGAACTCGAAGGCGAAGCGGGCTTGGCTCGCCATGTCGACGGTGTCGTCGAACACCACGATGCCGCCATGGCCGACGAGGCCCTTCTTGGCCGCCATCGCCTCGTAATCGAGGGGCGTGTCGAGCAGGTGGTCGGGGAAGTAAGCCCCAAGCGGCCCGCCGACCTGTACGGCCCGCACCGGCCTCCCTGAGCGGGTGCCGCCGCCGTAATCCTCGATCACCTCGCGCAGGGTCACCCCGAAGGCGAGTTCGATCAGGCCGCCATGCTTGATGTTGCCGGCGAGCTGGATCGGCAAGGTACCGAGCGAGCGGCCCATGCCGTAATCGGCGTAGGCCCCGGCGCCGTTCTCGAGGATCCACGGCACGGCCGTGAAGGTCATGACGTTGTTGACCAGCGTCGGCTTGCCCAAAAAGCCCTTCAGCGCCGGGATCGGGGGTTTCGCCCGCACGATGCCGCGCTTGCCCTCCAGGCTCTCCAGCAGCGAGGTCTCCTCGCCGCAGATATAGGCGCCCGCCCCGAGCCGGACCTCCAGATGGAAGGTCTTGCCGGATCCCAGGATATCGTCGCCGAGGACGCCGGCCTCGATGCCGTTGGCGATCGCTTCCTTCAAGGTCGCGAAGGCCTGCGGGTATTCGGAGCGCAGGTAGATGTAGCCCCGGGTCGCGCCGGTGGCGACGGCCGCGATGGTCATGCCCTCGATGAGGTTGAAGGGGTCGCCCTCCATCATCATCCGGTCGGCGAAGGTGCCGGAATCGCCCTCGTCGGCATTGCAGACGACGTATTTCTGATCCGCGGCGGCGAGCATCACCGTGTTCCACTTGATGCCGGCCGGGAAGCCTGCGCCGCCGCGGCCACGCAGGCCGGAATCGCGCACCGCCGCGACGATGCCCTCGGCGTCGAGCTTCAGCGCCGCCTCGAGCCCGCGATAGCCGCCATGGGCGCGGTAATCGGCAACCGAGACCGGATCGATCACGCCGCAGCGATGGAAGGTGAGGCGCTGCTGCCGGGCGAGGAACGGGATTTTTTGGGGGTCGCCAAGGCGCAGGGGGTGATCGCCTCCGGTGGCGAGGCCGGCATCGAGCAGGGCGTCGACATCCGCGACCTTGACCGGCCCGTAGGCGATCCGGCCCTCGGGCGTGGCGACCTCCACCATCGGCTCGAGCCAGAACAGGCCGCGCGAGCCGGTGCGCACGATGGTCACGTCGAGGCCGCGGCGCTCGGCGCCCGCGAACAGGGCCCGGGCGACCTTGTTGGCGCCGAGGCCGAGGGCTACGGCGTCCCGGGGGACGTAAAGGGTGACGCTCACTGGCGGGTCTCCCGCTTGGTTTGGGCCAGCGCCTCGTCGAGGGCGTCGGCGGTCAGGTGGGCCACCGGCTCGCCGTCGATGAGGGCTGCGGGGCCGTTGGCGCAGAGGCCGAGGCAGTAGACCGGCTCCACCGTGGCACTGCCGTCGGCGGTGGTCTCGTGCCAGCCGCAGCCCAGGCGGCCCAAAATCTCGCGGTGGAGCTTGTCCGAGCCCATGGCCTGACAGGCCTCGGCCCGGCACAGCTTCACCTCGTGACGGCCGGCCGGATGGGCGCGGAAGTCATGGTAGAAGGTGATGCAGCCATGCACCTCCGCGCGCGACAGGTTCAGCGCATCGGCGATGAGCGGCACGGCGCCCCCATCGACGTACCCGAAGGTCGCCTGCAGCGCGTGCAGGATCGGCAGCGTCGCGCCTTCGAGATGGGTGTGCTCAGCAATGATCCCGGTCGCGCGTTCCGCACTCCAGGGCTCGTGACCCGCCATGGTTTCCAGCCCAGTCTGTTCTTCTTCTAATGCGAAGTGGAACAGAAATGCCGAACCCCATCAATGGCGCAGTCCGGTCGGCCGACAAAGGATCTCTGTTGACCTGTCACCCGTGCGATGGTCGCGGTCGGACGACGCGATAAGTCTTTCTTAAATCGCTGGTTTCTGCTGCTCGCAAGCTGCCGAAAATTCTTGCGTGCGCCGCAACATCGATTTGTGCCATGCAAGAAACTGCAGCCGGCTAGGAAACGGCGTCTCAGAATTCCATGTCCAGCTCTTCGATCTCGTCCGGCTCGTCGGCGGCGGCCTCGGCCCATTCGATCATCAGCGGCCAATGCAGGATCGTGTCCCGGTAGGCCGCCGCCCAGGGCGGGAGCGCCACGTCGTAGGTGCGAAAGCGCGTGCAGACCGGGGCGTAGAGGGCATCGGCGAGGCCGGGGCGGTCGCCGAACAGGAACGGTCCGTCATAGCGGTCCAGGCAATCGTCGAAGATCGTGACGATGCGCTCGATATCGGCCTTGGCGCCGTTGAACACCCGGAAGCCCGGATGGAAGGCGCGCAGGTTCATCGGCAGGGCCGAGCGCAAATTGACGAAGCCGGAATGCATCTCGCCCGCGATGGAGCGGCAATGGGCGCGCTCAGCGACATCGCGGGGCAGGAAGCCCGCATCCGGAAAGGTCTCGCCGAGATATTCGGCAATCGCGAGGGTGTCCCAGACCACCACGTCGCCGTGGCGCAGGCGCGGCACCAGGAAGGACGGGGACAGGTGCAGCAGCTCGGCGCGGCTCGTGGCGTCCGTGCCCGACAGCACCTCGGTGTCGAAGTCGAGCCCCGCCATCCGGCAGATCAGCCAGCCTCGCAGGGACCAGGACGAGTAGTTGCGGCTGGAGATGGTGAGCGTGGCGGCGGTCATCGTCTCTACCCCGGGCGCGTCGCCGATCATGCGATCGGTTCTGCCGGATCCAAGACTCATGCCGAATCGGACAGGCGAATCGCGATGGGCCCGATCCTACTCCCGTCGCAGCAGCGCGGCGACCTCCGCCTCCTCGGCCGGCGTCAGGGTCCGGACCGGTGCGGCCGGCCGGCGGCGCGCGAGACGCCAGATCCCGAAGCCGCCGAGCAGCACCGCCAGGATCGGTGTCAGCCACAGCAGCAGCGTGTGCAGGGCGAAGACCGGCCGCAGCAGCACGAACTCGCCGTAGCGGTCGACGACATAGCGCAGCACCGCCGGATCGGTGTCGCCCTTCTGCAGGCGCTCGCGCACGATCACGCGCAGGTCCTTGGCCAGCGGCGCGTCGGAATCGTCGATCGACTGGTTCTGGCAGACGAGGCAGCGCAATTCCGAGGAAATCTCTCGGGCGCGGTGCTCCAGCACTGGATCCTTCAGCACCTCGTCGGGCTGGACGGCGTGGGCCGGAGCGGCGAACGCAAGGGCGGCGAAGAGCGCGAAGGCGAGGCGCATCCGTGCCCTCCCTCTCGCCTCTTTGGGAGAAAATGGGGGCTCCTGCGTTAGCAGGGGCCAGGAGAGGGTTGTGACGGCACCGGACGGGCCGCGACGGGCGCAAAACTTTGGAGCGTCGCGCTGCCCCGCTCCTCCTTCGATGAGCAGGTTTCTCACCAAAGCAGAGCCTTGGATGTTCACACAACGCATTGCGTAGGCCGCGACGCCCCCCCTCTCCCGTGCGGGAGAGGGTTGGGGTGAGGGACCAGGTTTTTCCGGAGAAGTCGCATCCCTCACCCTGTCCCTCTCCCGCACGGGAGAGGGGACCCGCGTCTCGACCGGAGACGCGAGAAGCCCGTTGCCCACAGAAGAGGGAGGGAGAGCTTCGACGGCGTCCACGCCTGTTGCGAGACTCCAGGCCATCACTCGGCCGGCACCACAGCCGCGTTCGGCATCGCCCGAGCCCGCGCCTTGGCCGGGACGCCGACGCGCATCCGGCGGTCGGTGAGCGACAGGCCGCCGCCCAGCGCCATGACCACGGCGCCGAGCCAGATCATCAGCACCAGCGGCTTGTAATAGAGGCGCACGCCGACACCGCCGTCCTGGCCGATCTCGCCGAGACTGGCATAGACCTGGCTCGCCCCGATGGTCAGCAGGCCCGACTCGGTCACCGACATCTTGCGGCTCGGGTAGAAGCGCTTGCCGGTCTCGACATGGCCGACCTCGTCGCCGGAGCGCGTACGGATCGTCAGGAAGGCGGCGGCCTCCTCGTAGTTCGGGCCGGCGCGGGGCGCGACCCGGTCGAGGGTCGCCGTGTAGGGGCCGGACGTGAGGGTCTGGCCGGGCTTGAGCGTCGCCAGCCCCTCGGTGGCCCAGCCCTGCGCGGCGATGCCGATCACCACGACGCCGACGCCGGCATGGGCGAGCGCGGTGCCCCAGGCCGAGCGCGGCAGGCCGATGGCCCGGCGGCCGATCTGGCCGAGATCGCGGGTCCGGCTGGAGCCGAAGCCCCGGGCCCGGGAGACGATCTCCAGGACCGAGCCGATCAGCAGGTAGGCGCCGAGCCCGATCCCGACGGGCGCCATCACGGGGCCGCCCCAGGTCAGGGCCAGGACCGCGAAGCCAACCACCAGGGCGACAGCGAGCGCCGCGAACAGGCGCTGCGAGGCGGCGAGCACGTCTCCGCGCTTCCAGGCGAGTGCCTGGCCGAACGGGACGATCAGCAGGAGCGGGATCGCCAGGGGGATGAAGGTCGCGTTGAAGAAGGGCGGCCCGACCGTGATCTTTTCCCCGGTCAGCATCTCCAAGAGGAGCGGGTAGAGCGTCCCCACCAGCACCGTGGCGCAGGCGGCCACGAGGAACAGGTTGTTGAGGACGAGAGCGCCCTCACGGGAGATCGGGGCGAACAGGCCGCCCTGGCGCAGCAGCGGCGCCCGCCAGGCGAACAGCGTCAGCGAGCCGCCGATGAACAGGATCAGGATCGCCAGGATGAAGACGCCGCGGGTCGGGTCGGTGGCGAACGAATGCACCGAGGTGATCACCCCGGAGCGGACCAGGAAGGTGCCGATCAGCGACAGCGAGAAGGTCAGGATGGCGAGCAGCACCGTCCAGACCTTGAGGGCGTCGCGCTTCTCCATCACCACGGTGGAGTGCAGCAGCGCCGTGCCGGCGATCCAGGGCATCAGGGAGGCGTTCTCGACCGGATCCCAGAACCACCAGCCGCCCCAGCCGAGCTCGTAATAGGCCCAGTACGAGCCCATCGCGATGCCCAGCGTCAGGAACGACCAGGCGGCCAGCGTCCAGGGCCGCACGGCCCGCGCCCAGACCGCGTCGATCCGCCCATCGATCAGGGCGGCCACCGCGAAGGCGAAGCTGATCGAGAAGCCGACATAGCCGATGTAGAGGAGCGGCGGGTGGATCGCGAGGCCGACATCCTGCAGCAGCGGGTTGAGGTCGTTGCCCTCCAGCGGGGCTGGGACCACGCGGCTGAACGGGTTCGAGGTCGTGATGATGAACAGCACGAACACGAAGGTGATCAGGCCCTGCACGCCCAGCGTGTTGGCGCGCAGCCGCGGCGGCACGGAATTCTTGGCCGCCGCCACGCAGGCGCCGAACAGGGTCAGGATCAGGACCCAGAGGAGCATCGAGCCCTCGTGGTTCCCCCAGACGCCGGAGAACTTGTAGATCAGCGGCTTCTGGGTGTGCGAGTTCTCGACCACGTTCTGGACCGAGAAGTCCGAGGTGACGTGCGCCCAGGTCAGCGCCGCGAAAGCGAACAGCACGCACGCGAAGGCACCGAGCGCCGCCTGCGAGGCGACCTGGCGCAGGGCCGGGTCGCCCGAGCGCGCCGCCCAGACCGGCATCACCATCTGGACGAGGGAGATCGCCAGCGCAAGCGCGAGCGCGAAATGGCCGGTCTCGACGATCATCCGGTTTCCTTACCGCTCGCTGCGGGGGCCGAGGGTGCCGCCGTTGGAGGCGGTCGCGGGCTGCTGCGGCCCGCCACCCTTGCTGCCGCCCTCCTGCCAGCGCCCCTGCGCCTTCAGGGCGTCGGCGACCTCGCGGGGCATGTACGATTCGTCGTGCTTGGCGAGCACGGTGTCGGCGCGGAACCGCCCGCCCGGCTCAAGCATGCCCTCGGCCACGACGCCCTGGCCCTCGCGGAACAGGTCGGGCAGCAGGCCCTTGTACTGGACCTCGACGGTGGCGTTGGTGTCGGTGACGGTGAAATCCACCGTCTGGTCGGGCCCGCGCCGGAGCGAGCCGTCCTTGACCAGGCCGCCGAGGCGCAGGCGGGTGCCGGGGGCGATGCCCTGCTGGGCGATGTCGGTGGGCGAGCGGAAGAACACGATCGAGCCGCTCATCGCGAACAGGATCAGCCCCACGGCGAGCGCCAGGACGCTGCCGCAGGCGGCGATCAGGATCAGGCGGCGGCTCTTGCGCGTCACGTCTCTTCCACCCCGGGTCCGTCGGGCTTGTGCCCGTTCAGACCTAAACCGTTCTCATTCTAGCCTTGCAGGGTGTCGGCCCGGCGCGCGCGCTGGTCAAGGGCGTGAAGCAGGACCGATTGTCGTACGAACGGTTCTCAGGGATTGGATTTGGGGGCCAGATCGAGTTCCCGGGCGAGTCCGTCGAGGCGGCTCACCGCCTCGGAATTGGCGGCGAGCGCCATCCGGGCGCGGTCGAGGGCCTTGATCGCCTGATCGCGCTCGCCGAGGGCGCTGTAGGAGCGCACGAGCCGCAGCCACTCGTCCGGCGTACCGCCCCGGGCCGTGAGACGCCGGTCGAGGCCGTCGACCATGCCGCGAATCGCCACGTCGCGCTCGGCCGGCGACATCGCCTGCATGGCCGCGGCGGCCGATTCGGTGTCGGAGCGGGGCGCGGGCCCCGCCATGGGACCAGGTGCCGCCGGTGGGGCCTGGCTGCCGGGATCGAGGCCGAGGATGCGGGCGCCCGCCTCGACCTGGGCGAGCCCCTGCGGGTCGCCGGCCAGCGCCACCCGGGCCCGGGCCAGGGCGGCGACCGCCTGATCGGGCTCGCCGAGCACCGCGCGGGACCGGGTCAGCCGCAGCCACTCGTCGGGGGTGCCGCCGCCGGCCTTGAGCCGGGCATCGAGCCCATCGACCATGCCACGGATCGCAGCCTGCTGCTCGGCCGGAATTTTCTGGGCTGTCGGAGGAGCGCTGGGGGGCGCCGGCTCGCCCTTGAGCCGAGCGAGGTTCTGCCGGACCAGTCCGAGCCAGGGCGCGTCGGCCGGGCTCGCGGCCTCCAGGGCGCTGAGCTGGCGGATCGCCTCGCCGGTATCGCCGGCCTGCTCGGCCGCGCGCGAGAGATAGAAGCGCGGCTTGGCGGCGCTCGCATCCTTGGCCTGCGCCTTTTCGAACAGGGCCTTGGCTTCGGGCGAGACGGTGCCTTCGCCCGAAGCCGTCAGGGCCTCGCCCCAATCGGCCAGGGTGTCGGCGGTCTCGCCCTTCAGCCGGGCGATGTTGGCTAAGGCGCGGGCCGCGTCGTCGAACCGGCCGGTGCGCATGTAGACGGGGGCGAGCACGGCCCAGCCGCGGGCGTCGTTCGGATCGCGGGCAAGGCGCGCCTCGATCTGGCCGACCGCCTTCATCAGGTCCTCGGTGCCGCCGCGGGCGGCCTGCCGGTCGGCATCGGTCTGCGCCGGCAGTTCCGGCGAGCCGTAGAGCCCGTAGGCGATCAGCGCGACCAGCGGGATCGTGGACAGCGCGAAGGCGGAGGCCGCCCGGCGCCGGCGCAGCCGCGGCTCGGCCGGGCGCGCGGCCTCGTCCGCGACGGCATCCGACGCGTCGTGCCTTGCCTCGCGGCTCGCCCGCAGCAGCCGGCGGCCCGCCTCGGCGCGGGCGGTCTCGGCCTCGTCCGGGGCGATCAGGCCGCGCTCCTGGTCGCGGGCGATCTCGGCGACCTGGTCCTCGTAGAACGCGGTCTCGGTATCGATGCCGGAGCCGCCCGCCTCGCCGGCCGGAACGGCCGTGCGCCGCGACATCGGCCAGAGCAGGCCGAGCACGCAAGCCGCGGTCATGCCCGCCAGGATGAACCAGATCGCCGTCATCGAAACTCGGAAACTCTGCCGTGGCCCAGTCCGGGAAGGCCTAACACGATAGGCCGCAGGAAGGATTGATCGCTTCGCCGCTCATCCCGGTCGGCGCGAGACTTCGCTTGGGGGCCCGGTCCCGCAAAAGCAATAAAAAACCCCGCTCGGGCGGGGTCTTCGAACGTCGCAGCTTCAGACATCGCCGCGATCAGGCACGCTTGCCGCCATCCGCCCGGCGCCCCGCGCGAAGACGGTCCAGTTGCTTCACGGCCCGCTCGCGATCCCGAACCGACGTGTCGGCATCGCGTGTCCGGACACCATCGAAGACGCGGTCGCTGACGTAATGATCGTCGCTGCGCGGATGCCGCAGGGTGGTGGTCATGGCATCCTCCTGAACGACCGATATCCTCCACACGGATCTCAGACTGTCAACGCGCGCCTCAGGACCCAAAACCTTCGGCCCCACAGATCCGTTCCGGTCTCCATGACCGCATAGCCTTCATCCTCCAGCGTTCGTGTCAGCAAGACATCTTTCTGCAGCGCCTTCTCGGGCGGACTGCGAGACTTCGTGACGCGGTAGATCACCGTCGGCCGTACATGAGCGACGAGCGCTCTTAGACAAGCCGAGACGATCGGCATGATCAGGGGCCGACACGCATCGGGCAGGTAGGGCCGTGCGTAGGTCCGATCTTGCGTTTCATAGGTCGGCGTATCGTCCGACAGACTGACAACCAGGATCGTGAAGGAGAATTCGTGGAATGAGGCGATGTTCAGGCGCGGCAAGGTTGCCTGCGTGTATGTCAGCCTCGATTCGACCTGAACCAGCCTGTCGCTGACATCGCAATAAGCGACCGGCACGAGAACCACGTGCGCCGTGTCGCCGTCGGCTTCGATGCTGAATGAGGCCGGTATCCCCGAGATGAGGGAGACGAACGCCAAGATCTGATTCCACTGCACAGCCTACGCGGCAAGCTTTGCGGCACTGTCAGACCTGAAGATTGCCGGCGTCAACACGGCCGCCTTTGCCGCCCGACCTGAATTCCATCAATGGCTGGCCGCCCCGACGGGCGCATCACCCGGCACCTCCAGAACAGCCCGCAGGCCGCCGAGACTCGCCTGCTCCAGGGTGAAGCGCCCCCGGTACAGGGTGGCGAGATCCGCCACGATGGAGAGGCCGAGCCCGGAGCCCGGCTTCGATTCGTCCAGGCGCCGGCCGCGGCCGAGCACCGCCTGACGCGCCTCCGGAGGCAGGCCCGGGCCGTCATCCTCGATGGCGACCACGAGGTGGGGATAATCGTGCTTGGCCACCGCCTCGGCCCGGATCGCCACCCGGCCGTGGGCCCATTTTGAGGCGTTGTCGACGAGGTTGCCGACCATCTCCTCGAAATCCTGGCGCTCGCCCCGGAAGCGCAGGCCCGGGGGAACATGGACGTCGTAGGCGATGTCCTTGTCCCGGTAGATTTTTCCGAACGTGCGCACGAGGCCGGCCAGGGCCGGCTCGACCTCCGTCGAGGTGCCGAGGGTTCCCGCCAGGGCAGCGGCGCGGGCGCGGTCGAGGTGGTAGTTCACTTGGTCGCGCATCACCGCGGCCTGCTCGCGAATTTTTTGGGACAGCTCCTCGGGGGCGTCCGAGGCGCCGACCTCGTTGACGATGATCGAGAGCGGCGTTTTGAGCGCGTGGGCGAGGTTGCCGACCTGGGTGCGGGCGCGCTCCAGGATCTCCCGGTTGGTCTCGATCAGAAGGTTCACCTCGCCGGTGAGCGGGGCGATGTCGCGCGGATAGGTGCCGGTGATGCGGTCGGCCTCGCCGCGGCGCACGGCGCCGAGCGCGGCGCGCATCTTCTTCAGGGGCGCGAGACCGAACCGGATCTGCAAGAGCGTGGTGATCGCCAGCGACAGGCCGAGCAGCCCGAACGTGATGGTCAGCGAGTTCCGGAACCGGTCGACATCGTTGACGATCTCGTCGGCGGGTCCGGCGACCCGCACGGTGTAGCGGCCCTCCTCGCCGAGATCGACGTCGCGCTCCATGATGCGCAGCAGCCGCCCGTCCTGGGCCTTGCCGTAGCCCTGGCGGATCTGCCCGACCCCGACCTTGCCGTCGGAATCGGTGGCCGGCCCCAACGGCACGCCGACCAGCGAGCGGGAGGTGCGCAGGTCCCGGGGCTTCGCATCGGGCTTGCCGACCTGCCAGTACCAGCCGGACAGGGGCAGGTCGAAGCGCGGATCGCCGAGCGAGAAGGTCCGGCTCTCGGGGTCGTTGGGCGAGACCAGGTCGGTGGCGAGATTGTTGGTGAAGACCAGGAGCCGACTGTCGAAGGCGCGCTCGGTGTTCTCCCGGTAGAGGGTCGTGAGGATCCAGGCGGCGATCAGCAGGATCGCCGAGCTCGACAGGAACGCCGACACGGCCAGCCGCACCGCGATCGAGCGGCGGCGCAGGGAGAAGAGACCGATCAGGGTTTTCATCGGTGCAACCGCACTCACCCGGGCGTCACCGCATCATAGAACACCTCACCCCGCATCAGCGGCCGCGCGGTGCGGAAGAACGAGCCGCGCTCCGCCCGCCATCCGGCGCCGTCCCGCGTCACGGCTGCGTCGGCGGTGAGGATGCCCGACGGCATGCCGACCCGCAGGGCCGCATCGCCGGTGGCGCGGGCGGCCTCGTGGACCAGGCTGCCCTCGATCCGGGCGGCCACCGCGAGACACAGGGTGGCGGTGAGCGGCAGGGCCTGATGCGGCACGCCGTTCGAGATCACCCGGGCGGTCAGGTCGACGTCCGCGGCGCGGATCGCCGTACCGGACAGGCTGGAGGAATCCTGCGGCGGCGCGACCAGGCCCACGAAGGGCACGTGGACGATCCGCGCGGCGGCCTCGATGTCGGGAGCGATGCCCATCGCCACGGAGGCGGCCAGGCGGATCCGCGCCAGCCGGTCGAGGAGGCCGGGCACCGCCTCCAGGGCGGCGGGCAATTCGGTGCCGGTGAGGCCGAGATCGGCGGCGCGGACGAACACGCAGGCATTGGCCGCGTCCACCAGCGAGGCCTCGACCGGGCCGAGGCCCGGCACGTCGAGGGTCTGCCGGACGGCGCCGGTGGGCAGCAGCCGTCCGGTGGTGGCGCCGCCCGGATCGACGAAGTCGAGGCGGATCGGCGCGCCGGTGCCGGTGACGCCGGGGATCGCCAGGTCGCCGCGATAGACGGCACGGCCGCCCCGGACCTCGAAGGCGGCCTCGATGCGCTTGCGCGTATTGGTGTTGAAGATCCGCAGTCGCACCGGGCCGTCGGCGGCCTCCACCAGGCCCTCGTCCACGGCGAAGGGGCCCACCGCCGAAAGCATGTTGCCGCAATTGCCGGACAGGTCGATCCGCCCCTCGCGGACCACCACCTGCACGAAGGTGTAGTCGATATCGGCATCCGGCCGCATCGAGGGCTCGACGATGCAGATCTTCGAGACCGAGGAGACGCCCCCGCCCATGCCGTTGAGCTGGCGCCCGAACGGGTCGGGGCTGTCCATGGCGGAGAGGAAGGCGGGCTCCCAGGCGGCGATGTCCCCGGGCACGTCCTGCCGGCGCAGCATCAGCGCCTTGCTCGTGCCGCCGCGCATGAACACGGCCCGCAGCGTGCCGGGGCTGGGCAAACCCGTCACACCCGGGCCGGCGGCTGGGTCGGATCCACCAGGTAGCCGAGGCCGCGCACGGTCTGGATCAGGTCCACCGCGAGCTTCTTGCGCAGGCGGCCGACGAACACCTCGATGGTGTTCGAATCCCGGTCGAAATCCTGGTCGTAGAGGTGCTCGGTCAGCTCGGCCCGGGAGACCACCCGGCCGGTATGGTGCATCAGGTAGGAGAGCAGCCGGTATTCGTGGCTGGTGAGCTTCACCTGGGCGCCGTCGACGAAGACCTTGCCGGAGCGGGTGTCGAGGGTGACGGGACCGCAGGCGATCTGGCTGGAGGCGTGGCCCGCCGCCCGGCGCAGGAGCGCCCGGACCCGGGCCATCAGCTCCTCCATGTGGAACGGCTTGGTCACGTAATCGTCGGCGCCGGCATCGAAGCCGTCGACCTTGTCCGACCAGCGGTCCCGAGCCGTGAGGATGATCACCGGCGTCTTCACCCCGGCCCGGCGCCATTTCTGCAGGACCGAGACACCGTCGGCCTTGGGCAGGCCCATGTCGAGGATGATCGCGTCGTAGGGCTCGCTCTCCCCGAGATAGCCGCCCTCCTCGCCGTCATAGGCCTTGTCGGCGACGTAGCCGGCCTCCTCCAGCGCCGCGACCACCTGCCGGTTGATGTCCCGGTCATCCTCCACGACGAGCAGTCGCACGGCTCACTCCATTCCGCTGCGGGTGTGAAGCCCGGTCAATATTGGCCCGCGACCTTGCCGGTACGGGCGTCGACGATCACGTGCACGAAATGCCCGTCCCGGCGCAAGGCGGTGAGCATGTATACGAGGCCGTCCTCGTGGCGACAGAGGCTCGCGCGCTGAATCTCGGCCCGGGGGATCACCGTGCGGGCCGCCCGGATCGCCGCCACCGGGGCGATCACCCGGCGCTCGCCGACCTCCTCGCGCATGTCGGCCGGCGACAGGCAGGACTCGATCCGCAAGGGCGTCGGATCCGCCGCCTGAGCCGTCTGCGGGGCCGGGCCGTCATCGGCCATGGAGCCGAGGCCGCTGGCGGCGAGCGCCGCGGCGGTCAGGCTGATGGCGACGAGGGCGATGGCGTAGCGCATTGCCAGACACGTAGCGCCGAGGGCACTGAATGCGCCCTGAATACGGAGCTGCAGGTCCGACGACGCGCGATCGGCGGGCTGTCGGCAACGGGGAAGCGTGAAGGATCTGATCGCGGGCGGCATCGTCCGGCACTACGGCCGACGGGCTTTTCGGGTTCCACCCCGCGCGACGCGCCACACAGGCGATTGCGGGGCCCGGCCGGCGGCTCTAGCGGTCGTCCCGGCAACCGGCCGGCGGGGACGGCCGGAACAGGCTCGCCGGCGCGGCCGCGTGGGCGGCCAGGACGGCGTCGATCGACCAGGGCCGCGCGCCGATCTGCGCGCCGAGCTGAAGCATGATCGCGATCGCGGCCGCCCCGGACAGGGCGAGCCAGATCCGGTCGAGGATCCGGTTCCAGTGTCGGCTCATCGCGGGCCTCCCATGATCAGCGTCCAGAACGCCCGCAGGGCGGGCATGCGCTCGACGAGCCACGCGATCTGGTCCGAGAACCAGTGCGCGGCGGCCGCCGCGGTGACGAAGGCGAACAGGGTCGCGTGCTTGAGGCGCCGGAGATAACGGCGCAGCACCCGCCGCTCGAGATGGGCGTCCACGAGCGCGTCGAGGACGGCCAGGCGCGGCTCGGTCTGGCGCGCGACATAGGCGTGCCAGAACGGAGGGAACCGGATGGTGCGCGCCCGGCCGTCGGGGTTCGGCGGATGGCGCGGGGGGTGATGGGCGGCGTTCATGATTTCCTGCCCCTCAGAGCCTTGCCGGACTTGCACAGGGTCGTGCGCAGGCCGCGTTGCGCCCTTTCCGTGCGGGCTCGGGAGGACTCACGCATCGTCGACCGTAGGAGGCGCGGGTCCCCTCTCCCGTGCGGGAGAGGGACAGGGTGAGGGATAAGACCTCTCCGGAAAGACCTGGTCCCTCACCCCAACCCTCTCCCGCACGGGAGAGGGAGCGCGTGGTGGCCTGCACCAGCCGATGTGTGACCATCGCACCCACCAGGGAAAGGGAACTTCAGCCTCGTCAGAAGACGTGTGAAATCAACGACTTACGGGCGAATAGCGCCGGACGCCGTCAGGCCCGATGGGCCGCATCTCCCTCGCGCAGCTTCGCCAGCGCCGGGGTCAGGACGTTGCCGACGCTGGCCTGCGGGTCGAGGGGCAGGGACCGGAAGATCCGGGCGGCCACGCCCTCGGCGCCGCCGGCCTGCCGGACGACATGGGCCGGGGCATGCGCCAGGACGTGCCGGGCACCGGCCGCCACCACGGCGGAGCCGAGATCGACGCTCACGGTCCGGCCCCGGGCGGCGCCGGCGACGGCGTTCTGGCCGTACTCGGCCCCGGCCCGGATCGCCGCCTCGACCCGCTCCCGGGTCAGCAGCGAGGCCGCCCAGGGCGCGACCCGGGCGATCCCGGCGGTGACCGCCGCGGCGGCGACCGGCACCAGTACCGCCGAGACCGGCTGCAGCAGGCCGACCAGCCAGTCGCCCCAGGGGATCGCCACGCCGCCCGCCGGCGCACCGGCCAGCGCCGGGGATACGAGGGCGACGAACGGGATCGCGGCACCCGCGAGGGCGAGCCCGGCACGGAAGAGCTGCGTCATGATCGATCTCCGGTGTTGCGCGCACGGCGGACCCGGCCGGCTCGGGATTCGGGAAGGGGCGGCGCGGACGTGCCCTCACGCAGCGCGGCGAGCGCCCGGCAGGCCCAGGCGATCCGGCTCGCCAGGGCGATCACCCCCGGCCGCTCGAAGAGCCGGCACACGCTCTCGGTGGCGGCCTCCAGGGTCGGGGCCTGCCGCAGGGCGGTGAGCGCCGTAGCTTCGGTGGTGCGCAGCTCGACGCAGAGGTAGCGGTACTGCGCGTCCAGGGATGCCGGATCGAGCGCCTGCGCCCGGCACCACGCCTCCATGGCGACGCGCCGGGGGCCGGTCCATTGCGCCAGGCCCCAGCCGCCCCGGGACCCGGCCACCGAAGGGGCGACCTCCTGAAGCTGGCGGAAGCCGCCGCTCTCGTGGCCGAGATTGCCCAGGAGCCCCGCGGCCTGGAGATCGGTGAGCCCGAGATCGCGCATCAGGCGCGGCCCGAGGCTCCGGCATCCGGCCGCGAAGGCGTCGCCCGGCCCCCGGGCCGGACCGGTGGTTGCGGGCATGGGGGTTCTCCGGGCATGGGTCCGCGCGGCGCGGACGGGGGACACGTGGGACACGGACAGGACCGGCCGCTGGTGTTCATCGGCGATTCGATCACCGCCGGCTGGGGCGTCGCCCGGGCCGAGACGTTTGCGCGGCACGGGTTCACCGCCCGGGGCGTGCCGGGCCAGACGAGCGGCCAGATCCGCGCCCGGTTCCTGCGGGACGCGGCCGGCGCCCTGGGCGTCCACCTGCTGTGCGGGATCAACGACATCGCCGAGATCGGCGGCCCGGTCTCGGACGGGGCGATCCGGGACAACATCGCCGCCATGGCCCGGCAGGCCTTCGAGGCCGGGCTGCCGCTCTGGATCGGCACCGTGATGCCGAGCGACTTCTGGGGGTGGCGCCCGGAGCTGCGGCCGGTGGCACGCATCCACGCCTTGAACCGCTGGATCCGCGCCCATTGCGCCGCCAGCGCCGCGGCGCTGATCGACTATCACGCGCCCCTCGCCACCCCGTCCGGCGCGCTCCGGCCGGAATTTACAGAGGACGGCATCCACCTCAACGGAGCCGGCTACGCGGCGATCGAGCCGACGATGCTGGCGGCTTTGGCGCCGGAGGATGATCGGCCCTTGAGCTAGTGAGGCGGGGCTGCCGGCTTCAACGGCCTATCGCGACGGCAACGTTGGCGCCCCCTCGCCCCGCTTGCGGGGAGAGGCCCGCACGGACCTCGTCGTCCGTGCGGGAAGCGCAGGCGAAGCCGGAGCGGCGGTGAGGGGGCTTGAACGGATGAGACTCATTCGGAGCCACCCCCTCACCCTCGGCTGCCGCCTCGCTTCGGCGACGACGAGGTCGCCGAAGCCCTCTCCCCGCAAGCGGGGCGAGGGGAACGTGCCCGCACGGTACGCTTCAGAATCAAGCCCCCTCAAGACCCCAGGGCCAACCAGTAAGTCGACACGGTCCCGCCCCCCGTCACCGTGCCGCCGGTCGTGCGGCGGTTGCGGAGGGTGAAGCCGGTGGCGGTCACGTCGCTGACCTGGCTGGCGTAGAGCGTCCCGGCATCCCGGGCGACCGGCTGCGCCCAAACGCCCAGGCAGGCGCTAGAAAACGCCGGGGCGAACGACACGGAGACATCGGCGTCCGCGCTCGTGGCGAGCCCCCATTGCAGGATCAGGCCGTTGGCGAGCCGGGCGTAGCCGTTCGGGGCCAGCGCCTGCGTGCCGAGCACCAGCGGCGTGCCGTCGGCGCGCTGGTAGTGGCGCACGCGCCAGCGGCCGGCGCCGTCCGAGGTGGCGAGGCAGGTGTCGTCGGCGGCCGTGACGATGTCGGCCCGGGTTGGCAGCGCCAGCTGCTCGGAATCGTGGACCAGGGTGGCGGCGCCGGCGAAACGTACAAGCCGTTCCCGGTCGGCGCCGGTGCCGAAGCGGGTGATCCGGGCCGTGCCCGTAAACAGCACACGCCGCGTGCCGGCGGCACCGAGATCCGTGGTCGCCGCGGAGGCCAGCACGGTCTCCGTGGAGGCGAAATCGATCCCGCCCTTCGCCGCGGAGGCGGTGAGTGCCGTACTGAAGGCGGACCCGTCCGGCGACACCTTCAGGGAGAAGTCGTCACTGCCGAGGAGGCCCAGCAGGGCGCGGGCGGAGTAGCCGGTCTGGAGGATCAGGGCGGCGTCCCGGGACGGGGCCTGCTTGTTGACCGCGATCCGCATGTCGCCCGAGCCCGGCGTGGCGTCGTCCCAGGTGAGCAGGGCCGCGTCCGACTTGACCGCGAGGCGGTTGGTGGCATCCGCCCCGGTGTTGATGCCGAGCCGGCTGACGCTCTGGATCGCCGTCAGGGTCCGGCGGAAGCTGCCCCAAGAGGAGCCGTCGAACACGTAGAGATCGGCCTCGTCGATCAGGTAGGCGAACCAGCCGGCCCGGGGCACGGCGCCGATCCAGACGCCGTCGGCGTAGCGCACCACCTGGCCGGCGAGCCCGGCCCAGGCGCCCCCCGGGTTCGATGCGACCACGAGGTAGCGGTCGCCCTCTGCGGGGTTCTGCGGCGGCGCGGTGAGGTCCTTGTCCAGGCAAGCGAGCTGGACCAGGGCGTCGAGGAGGTTGAGCGCCTCGTTGTGGGTAACGTGCTTCTGGGCCTGGCTCGCCGCGATCAGCGGCAGGCCGAGGCGGAGCGTGGCGTCGGTCATGGGGGGGCTCCGGAAGACGTGCGGTGTCCGGCGGGATTGCCCGGCCGGCTGTGTGCAGTGCCGTCATCGCGCGCGCAGCGAAGCGACCCAGGGACGCGCCTCGGTTCGGGGATCGCGCGCTGCCCTGGGTTGCTTCGCTGCGCTCGCAATGACGGTGAGGGCTTCGTTCGGAAGCCGGATCAGGCGGCTCGGATCGGGATGCGGGCGCGGCTGGCCGGGCCGGGGCCCGCTACCGCGCCGATCTGGGCCACGGCCACGTCGAGGCTGGTCTGCTTGCCGCCGAAATCGGCCGCCTCGTCGGCGTAGAGGCAGTTCTGCGCCTCGGCTCGGATCCGGCGCAGGGGCGTGCCGGCGCCGGAATAGACCGTGACCGCGTAGGCCTCCGGCTCGTCGAGGGGGATCTCGGCGGGCTCCCAGGCGTCGCCGTCCCGGCGCGCCCGGCGGATCCAGGAGAGGCGCACCCCCGAGGCTTCCCGGCGCGCCCGCAGGTGGACCGGCCGCAGAGGACGCAAAGCCGCGAGCCCGGCCGTGGCGGCAAATTCCAAAAAAGCCGGATCGCCCGGGTCCCGGGCGGCCGGTCCGACCCGGTAGCGGAAACCGCGGCCGACCTCGTCCAGGCGCTCGACCAGGGGCACCACGGCGCCGTCGTCGAGCCGCACGATCAGGCTGCCCCCCGGGGTCGCACGGCCGGCCGACGCCTCGCTGCCGGCGAGCCCTCGCAAAAACCCCGAGAGCCGGTAGGTATCGGAGCCGATCAGCAGGGCATTAGCGGCGGAGAGCAGTTCCACGGCGCCGTCCGGCCCGATCAGCGCGAACAGGTTGCCGCCCGCGAGCATCGCGGCCTCGCCGATCGATCCGAGCGCCCCGCCCCGGCGCAGGGTGACGTCGAGGGAAACACCCCGCTGCAGCCGCCAGAGCGGTCCGGCCGGCAGGGCCGTGAGGGTCCGGCCGAGGCAGGCCGGGTAATCGACGAGGCCGTGCAAGCTGAGCGGCCCCGATCCTTCCGCCCGCCAAACGGCCGCCTCCCCGGGCCAGGGCTCCGCCGCGACCGCGAGGTATTGCAGCACCGTCGGGCTGCCGCGATCCACCGGCAGGTCGAGCGCGAGCGCGAAGGGCGGCCCCGGGAAGGCCGGCGTCGCACCGGCCGGCAGGGCTTGGCTGCGGGGCAGGCCGCGCGCGGGCCCGCCCCGGGGCGGGACGCCGCTGGCCTCGATCCGCCGTCCGGTGGGCGCGTCGTCGATCCGGTCGATCTTGCGCAGAACCGTCCCGCCCGGCACGTCGGCCGGCACCGCCAGGAGGTCGCCGGGCTCCAGCTCCAGCCGGCGCGGGCTCAGGGTGAAGACCGCGCTGTCGCGGGCGGCGATGACCCGGTCGAGCATCGCCTCGGCGAGGTCGTCGCCGGTCTCCCGGCGGGTGACGATGGCCGCCTCGATCCGGGTCTCGCGCCGCCGCTCGCCCACCGGGCGGATCGCGGCGGCCGCGGCGCGGCGGTAATCCGGGCTCTCGGATTCGGTCAGACCGAGCTCGACCGAGCGTGGCAGCCCGCTCTCCTCGGCCCGGACCTGGCGCAGGACCGGTTTTTCCTCCGACAGCCGGATCAGATCGGCTTCGGCCAGCACCACCGGCCTGTCGCGGCGGGGCCCGCGCAGGTGCAGGGTACCGGCCACCGCCGAGACGTCGAGGCCGTAGACCTGCGCCAGGGTCTCCAGGGCGGCGCGCGCCGAGAGAGGCCGGTCGATGACGTAGCCGTCGAGGAAGGCGGCGGCCTCCACGGCGACCGGCGCGTCGAAGCCGAAATCGGCCAGGATTTTTAGGACCAGCAGGTCGAGGTCGCAGCCCTCGATCCGTCCGGTGATCCAGTGCCCGACCCGCCAGTTGGCGGTGTCGGCCCAGACGGCCTGCACGGCTGGGAAGGCCGGGTAGGGCCGCGCGTCCCAGGACCAGACGAAGATCGATCCCGGATCGACCATTCGGCCGCCATAGACCGGCGAGACCGGGTTGTCGGCCTCCGCGAAGCCTGCGGCGGCCGGGTCGAACCGGGCGATCACCGCCTCGACGCCCCGCAGCTGGATCAGCTCGTCGCGCAGAGCCCGGGATTGCGGCGGGTAGGCGCCCTCGGCGGATTTCGGATCGGGGAAGACGTTGGGGCCGTTCGTGCCCTTGTCCACCGCCGGCACCCCGACCTCGGTGAGCCAGATCGGCTTGCCCTTGGGTACCCAGGCGGTGGCGCGGGTCTCGACGCCGCCATCGCGCTCGACATGCGGGTTCGACCACCAGCCGATGAGGTCCTTGGGCCGGAAGACCCACGGCTTGCCGGCGGCGCCGTCCTGGATCGGCAGGCGCGCCTGCGCCGCCCGCCCGGCCGCGTCGGCATAGTACCAATCGAACGCCTCGCCGGCGGCGCCCCGGGCCTTCAGGTAGGTGCGGTCGGCGATGTCGCCCGAGACCGCGAGGTCGGCATGGTCCGGCGTGTCGCGCCAGTCGGAGATCGGCGGATACCAGTCGATCCCGACCGCGCCGATGTTGGCATCGGCGAACAGATCGTCGAGGGGGAACCGGATCGTGGCGCCGCCGTCGCGGACATGGGCGCCGTACTCGGTCCAGTCCGCCCCGTAGACGAGCGTGACGCCGACGCCGAGGCGGGACCGCAGCTCCGCGGCGAGGTTTTTGAACGCCTGCACGGCCGGATAGCCGGCGGCGCCGCGCACCCGGGTGAGGCCGACGAACTCGCTGCCGATCACGAAGCCGGCGATCCGCACGCCCCGCGCCGCCCATTGCGCCGCGAGACCGGCATAATGCAGCACCTCCGCGCGGTAGCCGTTGGCGAAGAAGTCTTGGATCTGCGCCTCCGCGGCGGCGGTGCCGTCCGGGCTGCCGGAGACGCCCGGGGCCGGATCGCAGGTGATGCGCCCGCGCCAGGGATAGGGTGGCTGGGTCGCCCCGGGCACGCGCGGATCGGGCAGGCCGTTGCCTGCGGCCACGTCCATCATCACGAACGGGTAGAGCAGCACCTCAAGGCCGCGGGCCACGAGATCGGCCACCAGCCGGGTCAGCCCGGCATCCGACGGCGTACCGCCATAGGCGGGGGTGCCGTCCGGCAGGGTCGAGACCACCTCGGCCTTCTCGCGCGTGATCCCGGCGACGCTCCAGGCTTCGGGCTTGGTCTGCTTGCCCGCGGTCTCGACCTTCGGCACCACCCGGCAGGAGCCGGCGCGCAGGTCGGTTCCGAACCACGTCGCCACCACGGCGACCCGGCGCAGGTTCGGGCACAGGGCCTGGAGGGCGTCCAGCGACGCCGTGACGTCGGTGGCGCGCTGGAGCTGGTGCCGGTTGGCCGCCTGCGTCCGGCCGAGGCCGAGATCGACGGTGACCAGATTCGGATCGAGGGCGAACTCGCCCGCCCCCGGGATCAGGTCGACGGCGCGGATCCGGTGGAACAAGCCGTTGACCGGGCGTACCACCTCGAAGGCGAATTGCGGGACGCGGTTGCCGAAATCGGCGAGCGGCAGGTTCTCGAACACCACGTAGGCGAGGCCGCGATAGGCCGGGGCGTTCTCCGCGCCCTCCTTGGCGACGATCAGCGGGTCCGGCGCCTGATCGGGGCCGCCGGTATGGACCCGCAGGGTGATCCCGACCTGGTCGATCTCCTTGCCGTCCGCCCAGATCCGGCGGACCATCGCGATCTCGCCCTCGCACAGGCCGACCGCCAGGTTGGCGTAGTAGGCGTAGCGGGTGCGCACGGTCTTCTGCCCGCCCGCGCCCTTGGAGGCGGAGGCGGCGCGCTCCACCGTGGTGTTGGCGACCTCCCGGGCGCGGGTCGCCCAGATCAGGCTGCCGCCGATCTTCGCCCGCCCGTAGACCCGGGGGATGGGATCGCCCTCCGTGGAGGACAGCCCGGCGACGTCGGCGAGCCGCGGCCCCTCGACGAAGCGCGTGTGCCGCCCGGAGCCCGACAGCATCCCGTCGAGCCCCGCCCCCGCGGCCGCCCCGAGCACGCGGCCCACCACGGCCCCGATCGGCCCGCCCAGAGCGGTCCCCACCGCCGCGCCCGCCGTCGACAGGATCAAGGTGGCCATGGCGGGCTCCGGGCGTCCGAGGGTCGATCGGACACGAGGTTCGCGGATTGCCGCGCCGTATCCGATCGAATACGTTGTCGCCGTGGCGACGATTCTGCTGTCCGATAGCTTCCGTCGGTGGCTTGCCGACCTGCGGGATCACCGCGCGAAGGCGCGTATCGCCGCCCGGATCCGCGCCGCAGGCCTCGGCAATTTTGGCGACGTCAAACCGGTCGGCGATGGCGTGTTCGAGATGCGGATCGCGTACGGTCCGGGGTATCGCCTCTATTATGTTCGGCGGGGTGAGGTGACCTATCTGCTCCTGAACGGCGGCGAGAAATCCAGTCAGGATCGAGATATTCAGAAAGCCAAGGTCCTGGCCAAACATCTCGACGGTATCGCCTGATGTCCTTCACACCCTTCGATGCCTCGGAATTCCTCGACAGCGAGGAGGCGATCGCCGAATATCTCGCGGCTGCGCTCGAGGATCCCGATCCCGAGCTGTTCGTGGCGGCGCTCGGCGATGTCGCCAAGGCCCGCGGCATGAGCCAGATCGCCCGGGAGGCCGGCCTCGGGCGGGAGAGTCTGTACAAGGCGCTCACCCCGGGCTCGAAGCTGCGCTACGAGACCGTCCGCAAGGTCATGGACGCGTTGGGCGTCAAGCTCACCGTGGCGACAGGCTCCTCGTAAGGATCCTCCGGGAACCGGAACAGTCCCGTCAGGTGCCGGCGCCACCAGGCGGTGAGGGCCACCTCGGCCACGGCGGCGTGGTCGTGGGCGTGGATCATGGCGCCGTCGCCGGTGGCGATGGCGCAGTGGCGGGCCGGGAGGTGGCACCGGAAGGCGAAGAGCAGCACGTCGCCCGGCCCCGGCGTCGCGCCGGCCACCGGCACGAGGTGGCGTGCCGCCGCCGCGGTGAGCGGGTCGGTGCCCGGGGCGGCGGATTCCGCCCAGGTGGCGGCATAGGGCGGCACCGGTTCCGGCTCGGCCCCGTAGAGACCGCGCCAGACCCCGCGCAGCAGCCCGAGGCAGTCGCAGCCGACGCCGCGCAGGGACGCCTGGTGCCGGTAAGGCGTGCCGAGCCACAGCCGCGCCTCGCCGAGGGCCGCCAGGCCGATGTCCGGGCCGATATCCCTTGGCATCGCGCTCATCGGAACAGGCTCCCACCGTCGAGGACGGGCTCCGAGCCCGGCACCGCGCGCATCACCGCGTCGTTGCCCGGCATGTGCGGGAAGCCCTGGAAGTTGACCGCGTTGGCGAACCGGTCCCGGCAGGTGGCGAGCCGCTTGTCGCAGCCGGCGGTGAGGCTGAACGCATCCCCCGCCGCCACCGGCCGGGGCGGCGCTGTCCACAATTCGAGGAGCGCGTCGAGCTGGAGCCGCACGTCGGCCTTGAGGCCGGCATTGGCGCCGGCCGTCCAGGTGAGCGTTCCGCCGGTGAAGAGCCCGTCCGCGAAGCCGCCGGCCAGGGCCACCGCCAGGGTCGCGGGTTCGGGCAGGCCGGTGACCCGGCCGGTGGTGCGCCAGGCCGCGAGGTCGACCCGGCAGCGGCCATCGCCGAGATCGGCGCCGCAGGTCGCCCGGAAGGTCCGGCCGCGCTCGGCCCCGAGCCGGTGGGCGAGGCCGCGCAGCTCCGCCACGAAGGCGTTGCCCTCCCGGCGCACCTCGCCGATCGTGCCGACATCGAGCAGCAGGCGCGTCTCCGGGCTGGTCCAGTCGACCAGCCAGGTCTCCACGGTGGCGCCATCGTAGAGGCCGCCGGCGATGTCGGCCTCGGTCAGCCCGAGGGAACTCAGCGCCCCGGCCACGTCGCCCCCGGAGACCGCGAAGCCGGATTCGGCGCTGGCCTCGGCGGCCTCCAGCCCGGTGCGGGCGGCATGGACCAGGCCCGCGACAGTCAGGTCGCGGTCATGGTCGGTGAAGCCCATCGCGACGCCGTCCCGCCGGCGCAGGGACCAGCAGCGGCACAGGGTGGTGACGCCGCCCGCGAGATGGGCCGCAAAGGCACTTGGGATATCGCGCATCTTTTTCCCCTCAAGGCACCTACGGGCGACACAGGTTTGAGGCGCGACAGCTTTTGCAGAGCTCGACGCGCGCCCTCTCCCGTGCGGGAGAGGGCTGGGGTGAGGGACCAGGTTTTTCCGGAGAAGTCGCATCCCTCACCCTGTCCCTCTCCCGCACGGGAGAGGGGACCCGCGCCTTTTCGCGGCCTATCGGACGATCCGAAATCTGCGTCGCTCACGGCACGATCTCGACGAGCGGCACCTTCGGGATCTCGCCGGCCGTGAAGGCCGCGAGGTCGATGGTGAGGTCGTCGGTGTCGAAGCGGACCGGCACGTCGAAGGCGAAGCCCGCGGTGACGGCCGCGCCCTTGGCCGGGACATGGCCGGCCGCGAAGGTGACGAGCCCGGTGGTCGGGTCGCACGCGAAGGCGTCGGCGCCGACCTCCCGGCCGGCCACGGCCACCCGGACGCTTCCGGAAACCGGTTTGGCGATGCGCCGGCGATAGGGCGCGAAGCCGGACCCATAGGTCTTGGTCAGCGCGAACGACGCCGTGGCGCCGTCGCCGGTGCCGAGCGTTTGATCGAGGGGGCCGATCGCCCGGCCGGGCGGGCCGGAGCGGAAATCGACCCGGTCGCGATAGCGGAAGCCGTAGAGCCGGCCGCGCCGCTCCTCGAAGAAGGCCAGCACGGCGTGGAGGGAATCGAGCCCGCGCACCCCGAACCCGGCATCGTAGCGGCGGCGGGAATCGGCCCAGCGGCCGTTGCGGTGCTCCCGCCCCGAGGCCAGCGTGACGATCTCGGTGACCCGCTGCGGCCCGCCGCTGCCGCGCAGCGACACGTCGAGGGGAAACAGCACCTCGTGGAAGGCGTCGGCCATGGCGCGATGATCCCGGAGATGGGGCCGGAGAAGGCACGTCCTCCCGGCCGCGGATGACCGGGAAGAGTCTTTTGGAAACGGGCGAAACTTCAGAAACGCCGTTCATCGACAACGGGCCGAGACCGGTCAAAGATCACCGAAGACGACAGACGCTTCGTCGAAGATTTCCATCTCCGTCAGATCTCGAAAGATCTTGGCCGGGAGGCGTGCGTCGTCGCCGATCCACCGAGGAGCCTTCCGATGAGCGCCGTCCCGCAGCCGCTGCACCCCACTCTCGACATCCGCCGGGTCGCCGGCCGCATCGGCGCGGAGATCCGCGGCGTGGCGCTTTCGGGCGATCTCGACGCCGCGACGGTGGCGGCGATCCGCCAAGCGCTCGTCACCCACAAGGTGGTGTTCTTCCGCGACCAGGATCTCGACGAGGCGGGGCAGGAGGCGTTCGGCCGGCGGCTCGGCGATCTCGTCCCCCACCCGACCGTGCCGTCGCTGGCCGGGACCACGGGCGTCCTCGACCTCGACGGCAGTCGGGGCGAACGGGCGAGCTCCTGGCACACCGACGTGACCTTCGTGCCGGCCTATCCGGCGATCTCGATCCTGCGCGCCGTGACCCTGCCGGCCTATGGCGGCGACACCCTCTGGGCCAACACGGCGGCGGCCTACGCGGAGCTGCCCGAGCCCCTGCGCGACCTCGCCGACCGGCTCTGGGCGCTGCATTCCAACGTCTACGATTACGTCGGGGGGCGCGTGAACGCCCCGGAGGCCGGCCGCCAGCGCTACAACGAGGTGTTCACCAAGACCGTCTACGAGACCGAGCACCCGCTGGTGCATGTGCATCCGGAGACGGGCGAGCGCTCGCTGATCGTCGGGCACTTCATCCAGCGCATCCTCGGGCTCACGACCTCGGATTCGCAGCATCTGCTCGCGATCTTCACCGACCACGCGACCCGGCCGGAGAACACGGTGCGCTGGTCCTGGCGGCTGGGCGACGTGGCGATCTGGGACAACCGGGCGACGGTGCACCGGGCGGTGGACGATTACGGCGACCAGCCCCGGGTGGTGCGCCGCGTGACCATCGAAGGCGTCCCCCCGGTCAGCGTCGACGGACGCCGCAGCCGGGCGCGCGAGGCGGCAGCCAGCAAGGCGGCGTGAGGGGACCCCTGAAGGACCTTCCGGCACCGCAAGATGGGTCAGCGTGATCAGCTGCGCGCCAGCACGCTATGAGTGCTGGCGACGACTGTCTTCCGAAGTTGTTCGCCAGGCCTCACTCATCTTCACCTGACGCTGAAGGTCCCCGCGCAAGTGGACCTCGAAGGAGGCCTCCGGGGATCCGTGCAGCTGGCTTGTCCGCTGCCTCCGGTCACTGCGGCTGAGGCTCGCGGTCCCCTGCGCTTATCGTGGCGACGACGAAATCCATGAACGCTCGGACGATTAGAGGGCAGAGGTGCCGCGACGGGTGGTAGATATGCAGCGGGAAGCGCTCGTCGGCCCAATCGGGAAACAGGTCCACCAAGCGGCCGTCACGCAGCATCGCGTCGATGCCGAGGGCCATCGGCTGGGCGATGCCGAGGCCGGCAAGGCAGGCCGATAGACTGGTCGCGACATCGTTCAGAAGAAGGCGGCCGCTGACCTTCACGCCGAAGACCTCGCCGCCGCGGTGGAATTCCCAGGGAAAGGGCCGGCTGGTAACGGGGTCGCGGAACAGCAGGCACTCATGCCCGGAGGCCAGATCGCGCGGGTGGCCGGGAGCCCCGCGCCGGGCGAGATAGCTCGGCGCGGCACAGGTGACGATGCGCGTGTCCAAGAGTTTTCGCGTCACCAGCCCGGATGGTTCCGGCTCGCCGAACCGGATGGCGACGTCGAACCCGTCCGACACGAGGTCGCCCAGCCTGTCGCAGACCACGAGGTCGAGGGTGAGATCGGGATAGGCGTCGAGGAAAGTCTGCAGGCGCGGTGCCAGCATCAGGCTGGCGAACCACGCATCGCAGTTCACCCGAAGCCGCCCGCGCACGAACACCGCATCGCCTGCAGCATGGCTTGCCGCCTCCGAGATGCCGACGAGCAGCGGTGAAACCTCGGCGAAGAACCTGTGCCCTGCCTCCGTCAGCGTGTTCGACCGGCTGTTGCGCTCGAACAGGCGGACACCCAGCCGCGCCTCCAGACGGGCGATCGAACGGCTGACGCCCGAGGGCGTGAGGTGGAGCACCTCGGCCGCCCGCGCGAAGCTTCCGGCCTCCGCCACCGCGATCAGGGTGCCGATCCCACCCAACAGCCTTGGATCGACGTTCATCGGTGATCCCAAGTCACGATAAGCGTGAGGATAATGCGCTTCTGTCACGCCTCGTCCAGCGCCTAGCCTGATCCCGGAGCGGAAATCCGCACCGGATCGGGAGCGCGACGATGACAATGGATGGACAGCGTGTGGTGGTGCTCGGGGGAACCTCCGGCATCGGTCTGGCCGTGGCGAAGGCCGTGGCGCGTGAGGGCGGATCGCCGATCGTCGTCTCCAGGACGCCGGAACGGGTCGGCGCCGCCCTGGCCGACTTGCCGGCGAACGCCGAGGGGATCGTTCTCGATCTCCGCGACGAAGCGGCGATGCGGGAGGCCTTCCTGCGAATCGGCGCCTTCGATCATCTGGTGTTCACCGCCGGGGAAAGCCTCAAGATCGGCCCGATCACCGACCTGCCTCTCGAAGACGCGAGGCAGTTCTTCGATGTCCGCTTCTGGGGCGCCTTCGCGGCGGCCAAGCACGGCGTGCCGCGCATCCGGCCGGGCGGCTCCGTCGTCTTCACGTCGGGCATCGCGGGGGCGCGGCCGCCTCAGGGCGGCTGGGCGCTCGGCGCCAGCGTCTGCGCGGCGATGGAGGGGCTGACGCGGGCCCTGGCGCTGGAGCTGAAACCGATCCGGGTCAACATCGTCTCGCCGGGCTTCGTGCGCACGCCGCTCTGGAGCGATATTCCCGAGGCCGATCGCGAAGCGATGTATGCGGCAGCGGGCGAGCGGTTGCCGGTCGGCCGCGTCGGCTCCGCCGAGGACTTGGCCGAGGCCTATCTGTTCCTGATGCGCCAGAGCTTCGCCACGGGGCAGACCCTGGTCGTCGATGGCGGCGGGCTGATTTCCTGACTCGCCAAAAACTTACGTCGCCCGCTGCCCTCGGGCCACGGCGCGGGCGAGGCTGGCGGTGACCTGCGCCTCCGAGCGGCGGAAGGCGCCGGGGTCGGGGGTGGCGATGTTGACCGTCACCGAGACCGGGCGGGCCGCAGCGGCGCCCGCGGCGACGCCGAGGCGGCCGTCCGGGCCGCGGTTGAGCGGCAGGATCGCCTCGGGGCCGGCCTCGCCCATCAGGCCGGTGCCGCCGGCCATCGGGAAATAGGTCGGCGCGGCCACCACGCCGCCGGCCGCGAAGGGCTGGACCCGGCCGCCCCGGAACACGCCGCCCCGGGCGAAGCCGGTCTCGCTGCCGGCGCCGGCCCCGAGCAGGGCGTTGACCAGGCCGGTGATGCCGGAGCGGATCGGGCCCGAGGCCGCCCGGGCCGCCGCACCAGCGAGCCTGCTGCCGATCGTGCCGAGGACGCCGTCGAGGCTGCGGCCGGAGGCGGCGCCCCGGGTGAGCGCCGAATCCAGGCTGCGGCCGAAATTCTTGGCGAGCTGGTCCAGGGTTTCCAGCTGCTTGATCCGGGCGGCATCCTGCGGATCGGGCTCGGCGTCGATCATCGGGCGGGCCTCTTTTGCGGTCGAGATCGGCACGGTCCCAAAACCCGGGATCCCAAAGGGCTCGGCCCTTTGGCGGGGTGCCGGGGCGGAGCCCCGGTTCCGTTCAGCGGCCCGGATCCGGATAAGCGGCGAGCAGGCGCTCGAACGCGTCGCGGCTCAGAGGCTCCGGGCCGCGGCGACGGCCGAGGGCGGCGGCGAACTCTTTGGGCGTCGCCGTCCAGAAGGCGGCCGGGCTCCAGCCGAGCGCGCCGAGGCCGAGCGCCAGGGCGTCGTCCCAGGGGAAGGCCGAGGTTCGAGCCGGCGCCGACGCAAAACCGTCGGGCACCGGCTCTACCGAGGGTTTGCGGGGCCCGGCGCCTCCCCGAAGGCGGCGGCGAGGACCTCGCCCAGGGCGGTGGAGACCGCCTCCAGGCCGCCGGCCAGGGGCAGCTTGCCGACGGCATCATCGTCAAGGGCGTGGCCGCCGCCGCGCAGGGCCGCGCCCAGCAGGGTGATCAGGTCTCGGGCGGAGACCCGGCCGCCGTCGAAGCGCTCGGCCAGGCCGACGAGGTCGCCGGCCTTGAGCGCTCCCTCCAGCTCGGCGAGGGCGCCGAGCGTCAGGCACAGGGTGTAGCGCTGGCCGGCGAGCTGAAGCGGCACCTCGCCGCGAATCCGGTTGGCCATGGCTCAGGCCGCCGTGAAGGCGAGCACGCCCGCCGAGTCGAGGCTGATGTCGAAGGTGACCTCGCCGGCATGGTCGCCCCGGTATTCGAGGCTGGCGATCTGGAACGGGCCCTCCAGGGTCCCGAAGGCCGGCACGACCACCTGGAAGGTCTCGATCGCGCCCTCGAAGAAGATCAGCCGCAACCGAATGTCCGAGGCCTGATCGCGGAACACGCCGGATCCGGAGATCGCGGCCCGACGCACGCCCGCGCCGGCCAGCAGCTCCCGCCAGCGGCCGGTGGAATCCGCGTTGGTGACGTCCACGGTCTCGGCATTGAGGGTGATCTGCCGGGTGCGCAGGCCCGCCACCGCCACGAAGCCGCCCGCGCCGTCGCCGGCCCGGAGCAGCAGGTCCTTGCCCTTCTGTGCGCCCATCGGCTCCCTCCTGGCTCGCATGAATCGAACGTCGCCGGTTTCGCACCGCCCTTTCCCGGGCGCATGGAGCGCGAGCGGAATGCGACCCGGGATCCAGCACAAGACGACGCGAAGCGTCTGTGTTGCTTCTCGATGATGCCGCGACGCGGCGCTTTCTCTGCTGGGTCCCGGATCGCCTTCCACGGACGTTCCAGGCGTCCGGGAAAGGGGGCGTGCGTGTCAGGCACCGCGCCCACCTCAAAGAATTTCGGTGACGGCCTCGAGCGTCAGGGTGGCCCGCGCCTCGCCGGTGCGGGCGTCGCGGGTCGCCTTGATCGCCCGCACCCGCAGGGTGACGAGACGGCAGCCCTGGAGCGGCAGGGCGGCGTCGGCCAGCAGCGCGGCCATGCGCTCGGCGGCGTCCAGCGCGGTACGGACCGAGCCGGGCTTGGCGATCACCGCGATGGCGTGGCTGTGGCGATGGCGCTCGGCGCCGTCGACGGAATCGTCCACGATCTCGGCCTCGCCGAACAGGGCGTAGACCGGCACCGAACCCCGGGGCGGCTCGTCGTGGAGCCGGACTTTTCCGCCGAGCAGGGCCGCGAGGGCGGCATCGCCGGAAAAGCGGGCGATCAGGCCGGCCCGCAGGGCCAGGAGCGGGCTCGGGTCGCTCACGACGCGCTCTCCCGGGCCAGCTCCTCGACATGGCAAATCAGGTCGCGGCCCTTCGCGTCGGGCTCGCTGACCGCGCGGATCGCGAAGCGGCGGGGGCCGGCGGCGAGCCGCATGGTCGGGTCGAGGGCGACCCGGGCGCGCAGGGTGACCCGGTAGGCGGGCAGCGTGTCGGTCCGGCCTCCCTCCGGGCGGTCGGCGAGGCCCGCCGGGGCGATCGCGCCCCACAGGACCGGGCCGGCCACGTAGCGGCGCAGCACGCCGCCGAAGCCGTCGGGCTGCTCCAGGGGCCGTTCGAGCACGAAGCGGCGGCGCCGGGCGCCGAGCGGCGGATGATGCGGATTGGTCGCCATCGAGGCTGCTCCGGTCGGTCGCAATCGGACGGGAAGCCAGCTCACAGGCGCATCCGGCGGAAGGGCGCGGCGAGGTCGGCAGCGTCGGTGCGGGCGGCATCCGGCTCGTCGCCGCGATGCTCGTAGCGGGCGGCGGCGAGCCGCAGGATCGCGAGCCGCAGGGGCGCCGGGAGCGGCGGCCCGTCGCCCCCGAACCCGGCCGCGACCTCGATCAGGATCGTGCGGCCGGCCGGGTCCGGCACGCCCAAGTCGATCAGCAGGCCCGGCGCCTCGATCGGGTCGGGCCCGAGGCGGACCAGGCCGGCGGCGAGTTCGGTGACGCCCTTGGCATCGGAGAAGCCGACGCGGACCAAAGCCGCGAGCGGGCTCAGCGGCAGGGCCAGCCGGCCGTTCGCGGGCCAGGCATCGAGGGCGATCCGGTAGCGGCCCGGCACCAGGATCCGGCGCGCCTCGATCTCCAGGCTGGCCCGGGCGGCGGTGATCAGGGCCTGGAGCAGCCCGTCCTCGGTGCCGCCATCGTCGGAATCGAGGCGCAGGTAGGCCCGCAGCTCGGCGACGCTCACCGGCTCGACCACGGCCCCGTCGGCGCGTATCGGGATCATCGCGTTGCCCCCTCGCTGGAAGTTTCGAATGCCGGTCTCGAAGCGCCGCCAGGCGGCCCTCACCGTCCTGGCCGCTGTCCTGTCGCTCGCGGGCCATCCGGCCGGCGCGATCGTCGGCGGCGCGGAGGCGCCGGCCGGCGGGGCCGTGATGGTCCTGTCCTCGAAGGGCGGCGTCTGCACCGGGCTGGTGCTCGCCCCCGATACGGTGCTGACCGCCGCCCATTGCGCCGCCGCCGGGCGGGAACACCGGGTCCATTTTCGCGACGCGGCGGGCGCGCCGGTCCTGGTCGAGGTCTCAGCGCGGGCGGTGCATCCGGGCTACGATGCCGGCGCCGCATCGGGGCGGCGGCGCTCCATCGACCTGGCGCTGATCCGGACCACGACGCCCCTGCCGCCGCTCTTCGCCCCGGTCACCTTGAGCGCGGCGCTGCCGCGGGCCGGCGAGTCCCTGACCCTGTCGGGCTACGGCGCGGCCCGGCCCGGCGACCCGCGCTCCACCGGCACCTATCGCAGCGTCGCCTTGCCGGTGATCGAGCCCCACGGGCCGAGCCGCATCCTGGTCTGGCTCAAGGGCGACGCGGGCGGCGGCTGCCAGGGCGATTCCGGCGGCCCGATCGCCGGGCCGGACGGCGCCGTGCTGGCGCTCGCCGCCTGGATCGGCGGCCCGTGCGGCGGCCTCACCCAGGGTATCCTGGTCGGGCCGCAGCGCGGCTGGATCGACCGGGTGCTGGCGGGGTGGGGCCGGACTGCGCGGTGGGGCCGTTAGGTTGGCATGCTTGACTGACACGCGCCTTCCCTCCCCCCTTTGCGGGGGAGGGTGGCCCCTGCGTCAGCAGGGGTCGGGAGGGGGGAGCGCGGTTTCCGATAAAGGGGCTTTGATCGCAGCTGCTACATCCTGCAACGTCGCGCTGCCCCTCTCCCGACCCGCTTCGCGGGCCTCCCTCCCCCGCAGAGGGGGGAGGGAGACACGCGCGGATCCGGCCCCCCGTCGAAAAAGCCCCGTGTGGCGCGTCAGGACACGCTCGCGCACCGACCGACAAACATGCAACCTCGACGCCCGGCCCGTACCCGGCCTAAGACCGAGCTTGGTCGATCCCGAATGCCCCCGCACCGCCTGGTGCGCCGACATGGAGACAGCCTGCCCGTGACTGGACGCCTCCTCGCCGCGACGCTCGTCGTCGCCTGCCTCCAGTTCGCCCCGGCCCGGGCGCAGGAACCGGCCGCGATGCCGGCCGCCACCGGCCAGTGGACCCACGCGATCACGTTGATGGGCGAGCCCAAATACGGCTCCGACTTCAAGCATTTCGACTATGCCGACCCCAATGCACCGAAGGGCGGCCTCGTGCGGATGGGCGCGCAAGGTGGCTTCGACAACTTCAACATCGTGGTCGCCGGCCTGAAGGGCGATCTCGAGAACGGGGTTCAGCAGATCTACGATACGCTGATGACCGAATCCTCGGACGAGCCGTTCACCTCCTATGGCCTTCTGGCCGAGGCGGTGCGGATCGCTCCCGATCTCGGCTCGGTCTCGTATCGCCTGCGCGAGAACGCGCGCTGGCATGACGGGAAGCCGATCACCCCCGAGGACGTGGTCTGGTCCTACGGCGTGCTGAAGGCCAACTCCCCGTTCTACGCCGCCTACTACCAGACGGTCGCCAAGGCCGAGGCGACCGGCCCGCACGAGGTGACCTTCACGTTCACCGAGAAGGGCAACCGCGAGCTGCCGCAGGTGATCGGCCAGCTGCGCGTCCTGCCCAAGCATTGGTGGGAGGCTAAGGACGCCAACGGCAAGCCGCGCAGCCCCACCGAGACCACCCTGGAGCCGCCGCTCGGCTCCGGCCCCTACCGGCTCGCCAAGTTCGAGCCCGGCCGCAGCGTCACCTACACCCGCGTGCCGGACTATTGGGGCAAGGACCTGCCGGTGAATGCCGGGCGCTACAACTTCGACACCGAGCGCTTCGAGTACTTTCGCGATGGCACCGTGCTGGTCGAGGCCCTGAAGGGCGACCTCTACGACTTCCGGGCCGAGAACATCGCCCGCAACTGGGCCACCGCCTACGACGACTTCCCGGCCGTGAGGGAGGGGCGCCTGATCAAGGAGGCGTTCCCGGAGCGCGGTACGGGCATCATGCAGGCCTTCGCGTTCAACACCCGCAGGGACAAGTTCAAGGATCCGCGGGTCCGCCGGGCGTTCAACCTGGCCCTGAACTTCGAGGAAATGAACAAGGCCCTGTTCTACGGTCTATACAAGCGGATCAACTCCTACTTCTTCGGCTCGGAGCTCGCCTCCGCGGGCCTGCCGGAGGGCGAGGAGAAGGCGATCCTGGAGAGCGTCAAGGACAAGATCCCGGCTTCGGTCTTCACCACGCCCTATGCCAACCCAGTGAACGAGACCCAGGACGCCGTGCGGAAAAACCTGCGCGAGGCCGTCGGGCTGCTGCGCGAGGCCGGCTACGAGCTGCGCGGCGGCAAGATGGTCAACAAGGCCACCGGTGAACCGCTGACGGTCGAGTTCCTCGAGTTCCAGAACGCCTTCGAGCGGGTGATCCTGCCCTTCTCGGCGCAGCTCAAGCTGATCGGCATCGACGCCACCCTGCGGGTGATCGATGCGGCCCAATACCAGAACCGGATCCGCGATTTCGATTTCGATATCGTCGGCAACGTGTGGGGCGAGTCGCTCTCGCCGGGCAATGAGCAGCGCGAGTTCTGGGGCTCGGCGGCGGCCGACAAGCCGGGCTCGCGCAACCTGATCGGGATCAAGGATCCCGGCATCGACGCGCTGATCGAGAAGGTGATCTACGCGCCCGACCGGGCCGGCCTGGTCGCCGCCACCCGGGCGCTGGACCGGGTGCTGCTCGCCCACGATTACGTCGTGCCGCAATGGTCGGCCAGCGAGCAGCGCACCCTGCGCTGGAACCGGTTCGGCCATCCGGCAATCCTGCCGCGCTACGCCGGCTCCGGATTCCCGACGACGTGGTGGTACGACGAAAAACTGGCCGCCAAGACCGGAGCCCCGCGTTGACGAAAGCGCTCACCGCCGAAGTGGATACCGGTTCGGCGCAAGTGCGTGCGTCAGACCAAGGATCGAGAGCCGCTCTCGATTGCAACGCGATCGAGAGCGGCTCTCGCCGCCCCTGGCGGCCGAGCCGGCGCGGCCTCGTCCTCGGTGCCGGCGCCCTCGCGGCGATCCGTCCCGCCTGGGCAGCCGGCGAGGAGCGCCACGGCCTGTCGAGCTTCGGCGAGCTGAAATACGCCCCCGGCTTCGCGCATTTCGACTACGTGAACCCGATCGCCCCGAAAGGCGGCCGGTTCTCGACGCAGCTCCCCGGGACGATCGGCAACCAGTCGCTCAACACCTTCAACACGCTCAACATCTACGTGCTGCGCGGCGACGGTGCGGCCGGGCTGGACCGAACCTTCGACAGCCTGATGGTCCGCGCGCTCGACGAGCCGGATGCGGTCTACGGGCTGGTGGCGCGGGCCGTCACGGTGAGCCCCGACGGCCTGACCTACACCTTCGCGCTGCGCCCCCAGGCCCATTTCCACGACGGCTCGCGGCTCACCGCCCGGGACGCCGCCTTCAGCCTCAAGCTCCTGCGCGACAAGGGCCATCCGTCGATCGCCGAGGTGATCCGGCCGATGACCGACGCCCGGGCCGAGGGCGACGACACCCTCGTCGTCACCTTCGCGGAGGGCCGCGCCCGGGACCTGCCGCTGTTCGTGGCCCAGCTGCCGATCTTTTCCGCTGCCTATTACGGTGCCCGCGACTTCGAGGCGTCGAGCCTCGAGGCGCCGCTCGGCTCCGGCCCCTATCGGGTCGGCGCGGTCGATCCCGGCCGCTCCATCGGTCTGGACCGGGTCCCGGATTACTGGGCGGCGGACCTCGCCGTGACGGCCGGGCAGAACAATTTCGACGCGATCCGCTACGAGTATTTCCGCGATCGCACCGTGGCCTTCGAGGCGTTCAAGAGCGGCGCCTTCACGTTTCGCGAGGAGTTCACCGCCCGGGTTTGGGCCACCGGCTACGACTTTCCCGCCGCCACCGAGGGCCGCGTGATCCGCCAGACCGTGCCGGATGCGCGGCCCAGCGGCACGCAGGGCTGGTGGATCAACACCCGCCGCGCGCCGTTCCGCGATCCGCGCATCCGCGAGGCGATCGGCTTGTGCTTCGACTTCGAATGGTCGAACCGCAACCTGATGTACGGCGCCTACACGCGCACCGCTTCGTTCTTCGAGAATTCCGACCTCAAGGCCACCGGCAAGCCCTCGGCCGAGGAGCTCGCCCTGCTGGAGCCGTTCAAGGATCTCCCCCCGGAGGTGTTCGCCGAAGCGTGGACGCCGCCCGTCTCGGACGGGTCCGGCCAGGACCGGGCGCTGCTCAAGCGCGCCGACGCGCTGCTGCGCGAGGCCGGCTGCACCCGCCAAGGCGGCGGCCTCCTGCTGCCGGGCGGCCAACCCCTGTCCATCGAGTTCCTGGACGACGATCCCGTCTTCCAGGCGGTGACCCAGCCGTTCATCCGCAATCTCGGGCTGCTCGGGATCAAGGCGACCCACCGCACCGTCGACCCGTCGCAGTACCAGGCCCGGGTCAACGACTTCGACTTCGACGTCACGTCCCGCCGCTTCGCCGGCGGCGTCACTCCAGGCTCGGAGCTGCGCGAACTCTACGGCTCCCGGGCGGCCGCCACCCCGGGCTCCAACAACCTCTCGGGCGTGGCCGACCCGGCCATCGACGCCCTGCTCACGGCCATCGCGGATGCTAAGTCCCGCGCCGCGCTGACGACCGCATGTCAAGCGCTCGACCGGGTGCTGCGGGCCCGGCGCCTGTGGGTGCCGATGTGGTATTCCGGCGCGCATCGCCTGGCCCTGTGGGACCTCTACGGCCGCACCGCGAACCCGCCCAAATACGACCTCGGCGCCCCCGGCACCTGGTGGTACGAGGCCGACAAGGCCAAGCGGATCGGGCGGGACTAGAACCAGTATGCTCGGCTACATCCTGCGCCGCATCGGCCTGATGATCCCGACCCTGTTCGGGATCATGCTGATCACCTTCACCATCGTGCAATTCGCCCCCGGCGGTCCGGTGGAACGGGTGCTGTCGCAGATGAAGGGCCAGGGCGACGGCGCCCTATCGCGGGTCACCGGCGGGGCCGGCGATCTCGGCGGCGGCGGCCGGTCCGCAGGGGGCGGAGACGGCAATTCCCGCTATCGTGGCGCGCAGGGCCTGAGCCCGGACTTCATCGCCAAGCTGGAGAAGCAGTTCGGCTTCGACAAGCCAGCCCCGGAGCGCTTCGCCAAGATGCTCTGGGACTACGCAAGGTTCGATTTCGGCCGCAGCTATTTTCGCGACGTCACCGTCATCCAGCTGATCAAGGAGCGCCTGCCGGTCTCGATCTCCCTCGGCCTGTGGATGACGCTGCTGTCCTACGCGATCTCGATCCCGCTGGGCATCCGCAAGGCCGTCAAGGATGGCGAGCGGTTCGACCGCTGGACCTCCTTCGTGGTGATCATCGGCTACGCGATCCCGGGCTTCATGTTCGGGCTGATGCTGATCATCCTGTTCGCGGGCGGCTCATTCTACCAGTGGTTCCCGCTGCGCGGCCTGACCAGCGAGGGCTGGGAGAGTTTTTCCACCTGGCACAAGCTCACCGACTATGCCTGGCACATGGTGCTGCCGCTCACCGCCCTGGTGATCGGCGCCTTCGCCACTTCGACGCTGCTCACCAAGAATTCCTTTCTCGACGAGATCCGCAAGCAATACGTCCTGACCGCCCGGATGAAGGGCCTGTCCGAGCGCCGCGTGCTCTACGGCCACGTCTTCCGCAACGCCATGCTGATCGTGATCGCCGGCTTCCCGGGCGCGTTCATCTCGGCCTTCTTCACCGGCTCACTGCTGATCGAGACGATCTTCTCCCTCGACGGCCTCGGCGAATTGTCGTTCCGGTCGATCGTGGGGCGCGACTATCCGGTGGTGTTCGCGACCCTCTACATCTTCTCCCTGCTCGGGCTGGCGGTGAACCTGCTCTCGGACCTGATCTACGTCTGGATCGACCCGCGGATCGACTTTTCCGCCCGGGCGACGTGAAGGGCTGAACGGGCGATATCGGGTCTGGGTGCGGGCTGGTTTCGACCCAACGTGGCCAATCGCATCGCCGTCGGCGCTTCCCGAGAACGGCCCTTCGTCAGCCGTCCACCGACTTCGGCTAGGGGTAGCAACTGGACCTTGGTTTTTCGTTTCAAAGTAGACGTTTCGCCTCCCACCAAACCTAAATTGCAATCAATTAACTTCGTTCTTCGCCGAAGAAGTATTATTTTCGAGCGCGTGGGAATTATCGAATCATTACCTGCGGTAAACATATTATATATGTCTTATTCATCACCATATATTAGGTAAAATCTACGGCAATCGATCTCAATGCATGTGCTGAGTAAAAGCATTTCGATCAACGCATCAATAAACGGCCCGTCATACACATTGATTGCAGCATTGGCAGACATGAACACACTCGATGCGGCATCTATGTGGTAATGATATTTATATATTCTGCATCTGGCGGAAGATGTAGATAATACGCAACGTTACTACGTATCCTGACTTGCTTCTTATTTTTGTAATTTTCTTACATTTCCGCAATCGGAAATGCAATGCTAGGATGTATTGCAATAACAGGCAACCAGCATCCCATTTTGAGGATCTCCATGGACATGCCGACGCCCAAGGGCCTCGACACGGAACCGGATACCAACAACGACGCGACGCTCGCCCGGTTAGCGCGAACGCTCGGCTGCAAGCCGGACCGCTTCTTCGACGTAGCTCGCACGGGCAAGGAGAAGGACACCTCGGAACTGATTCACGTATGGCTCGCGATCAGAAGTCCCGAGGGTCGAGATGCGGTGTTCGCTTTCGCGCGCGAGGTTTTGCATTCAGAGACGAAGGCAGCGCACCGCAATTTCCGCAAATAACTGACAAGGGTCAAGTCAATTATAATCACATCGCGGATTCGATTTAATAAATATAATTGCCTGCTATTCTTCATTGTGCCTAAATCAGATCGTTTTCGATCTTCTAACCGTGGATTAATTCAATAAGTACTATAACTATTGATTTACATCAATATAAAATCCAGATTTACTGAGATGGAGTGCGCGAAAATGCGTGATTTATTCCTCACAAAGGCCGCAAAACCACAAGATCGATATAAAGATTGGCGAGAATTCTCTGATGAGCGTTTCATGCCGATGGTTCACACCCGAACCAATGACGATGTTTTCGACGCCTCCGCCAAAGGAACGGCCTTAAGTTTTTTAGATATCACTCGGGTTTCATTAAGCGCAGTAACACTGGATGCCACAGCTCAAACCGTCCGGCACCATCTCAATAAACCTGACGTGCTCGGTTTTAGTATAAAGATAGATGGAGGGTGCGCAGTAACCCAATATGATCGCACATTTATTCAGAAGCGCGGCGATATATCGATCGTTGATGCAAACGCGCCCTTCAGATTTACGCATTTTGAAAAATCTGAACACCTAATTGTTCAAATACCTCGAAATAAAATCGAGTATCAATTAGGATCTGCTCGTAATTTTGTGGCACTCAGCATGAAAGATGCGCCTACGTCTACCCTTGTTGCATCATTTTTTCGGAATTTGCTTCAGATCAATCATGAACTGACGACCGATGCGGCTAGCCGATTGGCATCGATCGGCTCCGATCTCATTGTGGCCAGTGTAGCGGAACGCATGGCCATGGAAACGCCCAAATCTCTGCGGGGCACAGTTGCTGTGCAAAATGCCAAAGCATACATTGAAAGCAATATATCCGATCAAAGTCTTGCCCCATCACAAGTAGCTGCCGCCGTAGGTGTTTCCTTACGTCAATTACAAAGCTTGTTTAGCGATCGTGGCCAGCAATTGTCGGCGTGGATATTGCGTAGAAGGCTTGAAATCGCAGCAGAACGGCTGACCGATCTTAGTATCGCACACCTGTCTATTGGAGATATTTCCTATTCTTGCGGATTCTCAAATCAATCACATTTCTCTCATCGTTTTAAAGAACGGTATGATATCAGCCCACTTGAATTTCGACATCTCAAGTCGTCAGCCGGCACGATGGCGACGTCTGCTTCAACGCTCACCCATCAGAGGCAGGTGATAGCAAAACCTCTGTGGACCCCCCCTCGGGTGGAAGCGATTTCCAGCGGATAGCACAGTGTCGGATGCTGCCATCTGCCCAGCCTCTCGATACGGCTGTTGGCTGCAGCCCGGATGGGCGTTCACGGATCGAAACCAAGTCACTCAAAGCTTCCGGCTGGCGAAGGCTCAGATGTGCGTGATCCGCGGGGCGCCGTCGAGGGCGTACAGGTTGGTCACGAGATGCGCGGTGTAGGCCCGGGCCGGCGCGATCGCCGCCTCCCAGGCTGCCAGCGTCGGCGCGAGGCCGCCGGGCCTGAGCCGATAGGTGCGGATCTCGTACACGCCGTGGTGCGAGCCGATCCGCACTGGCGACAGGAACGGGAACGGTGCGTCGCTGTCCATGGTCAGGGCCATGATGTGATCGCCCGCGTGGAACCGCGGGGCGCTCATCAGGGCGCTCCGCCGTCATCGCCTCGGGGCCTCGAAGCCGAGCAGCGTCCCGGCCTCCGCCTCGGCGGCCCAGGCCCGCGCCCGCTCGGAGACCTGGCCGACCGCAAGCAAGGGGCACGATAGCCTCGCGCGCTCACAGAGCAGGCTTGGAGGCTCGTCGATGCCAGCCGCGCCTCCCGCCCCAACCGACATGGCTTCGAGCCCGGGACGCCGGTGAAGTGGCCCGCCCAATGCTCCGGCGACGCTCGACCTCCGCGCCACCAAAACGCGAAGCGCCGGGGCCATGCGCGCCCGTTTCAAGGCAGCCTGTCACGATCAAAGCTTCAGCCTCATTGATCCCGACTACGATTGCGGTAGCACTGCACGGGCCGTGCAACGCAGGATCGTACGGCGATCGTGATCGGAGCACCCATGCGCCTCTCGACCCTTCTCGTCGGCCTTTGTCTCGGAACCGCGCTGCCCGGCGCGGTGCTGGCGCAGCCGGCCCCGAAACCCGCGCCGGCGGCGGCTCCGGATCCGGCGCTGCTGAAGGTCGCCCGGGAGACGGTGGCACAGATGCAGGGGGATCGCGCCGCCACGCTCGGCTCGATGGCGGCCCCGATGGTCGGCATGATGCAGCAGATCGGCATCAAGGAGCCCGACAAGGCGCAGGTGCTGGTCCAAGAGGTCGTGATGCCGACCCTGTCCGCGCATTACGACGAACTCCTCGACATCCAGGCCCGGGGCTTTGCGACGATCCTGAGCAAGGACGACCTGCAGGCGATCGCGGCGTTCTACGCCACGCCCACCGGCAAGCGCCTCGCGGCCGCCCAGCCGCAACTCGCCCAGATCCAGCTGGCGGGCATGCAGCAATGGATGCAGGCGGTGGCGCCCGAGATGCAGGGCAAGATCGTCAAGGCGGTCCAGGCCCATGGTTGGGGGCCGGGCGGCCAAGCGAAGCCGAAGTGACCGACTGATCCGGTTCGGGCGAAGGCCGCGCGGGTGGTCTACGGCGTTCCTCCACCGCCCAGCACCCGTGCCACGGTGCTCCGCAGAGCCTGCGCGCTGCGATAGCCGACGGCCGCCGCGACCATCCCCGGCGGGCGGCCCTCGGCAGTCAGCGCAAGCGCCCGGATCACCCGGGCCCGCGCCCGCCAGTCACCAAAGCTGAGCCCGGTCTCGGTGCGGAACCGCCGGGTCAGGGTGCGTCGGCTCGCTCCGGCGCGGTCGGCCCAGGCGTCGAGGTCCTCCGCGGCCGCGGGATCCTCGATCAGGCCGAGGCAGACCCGGCGCAAGCGGGCATCCCGCGGCAGCGGCAGGGTGAGCGGCGTCTCGGGGGCGCGGCCGATCTCGTCGAGCACCAGGGCGGCGAGGTGGCCGCCGCGGCCGGCCTCATCGTACAGAACCAGCTCCGCCCCCAGCGCCGCGAGCGCCGCGGCGAGCAGGGGCGAGACCAGGATCACCCGGCAGCGATCCGGGAAGGCCGACACCGCGGCCGGGTCGAGATAGGCCGAGCACATCGCCACCGCGCCGTGGGTCGCCACGGCGTGCGGCAGGCGCGGCGGGATCCAGAGCGCGTGCCCCTCCGGCACCACCCAGGTGCCGTCCTCGGCCGAGGCCGTCATCAGGCCCTCCGTGGCGTAGAGGAGTTGCGCGCGCGGGTGGAAATGCCGGTCCAGCCGCATCCCGGCTGGGTAGGTCTTGGGCATCACCGCGACGGTGCGGGGCACGTCCTGATAGTCGGCGGCATCCGTCGAGCGTCCGAAACGCGGCTGCCCGCTCGAAAAAAGTGGCCCGTTCGCATTCATATCCGGCCCGACACCTCCATCGGGCCAGGGTATCAGGGGACGATCCCGGAGGATACGCCGTGATGGATTCGGAAACCCTGTCCCGCCGCACGCTGCGCTTCGTCAACGTCGCGCATGCCCTCGACCACTTCGTGCTGCTGATCTACCCGACCGCGGTCATCGCCATCGCGGCCCAGACCGGGCTCGGCTACGGCGAGCTGATCGGGCTCGCCACCGGTGCCTTCGTCGCCTTCGGCCTGTGTTCGCTGCCGATGGGCTGGCTGGCGGACCGGTTCGGCCGGCGCACCATGCTGGCGGTGTTCTTCTTCGGCTACGGCCTGTCCTGCCTGGGGGTGGCGAGTGCCACGACGCCCCTGAGCTTCGCGCTCTGGCTGTGCGTGCTCGGCCTTGCCTCGGCGATCTACCACCCGGTCGGCTCGACCATGCTGGTGACCCATGCGCGCCGGCTCGGGCGCGACCTCGGCGTCAACGGCGTCTGGGGCAATCTCGGCGCCGCTTCGGCCTCGGGGGTGACCGCGCTGCTCGCCACCACCGCCGGCTGGCGGGCGGCCTTCGTGGTGCCGGGCCTCGTCTGCCTCGCCTGCGGCGCCGCCTTCCTGGCGCTAGTCCCGGGCGACGGCGAGGCCGGCGGCAAGAAGGCCGGGGGCGCGGCCGCGATCGCGGTGAGCCGGCCCTTCGCGCTGATGGCCCTGTACGCCCTGGCGATCTTTGCCGGCGGCGTCACCTTCAACCTGACGACGATCAGCCTGCCCAAGGTGATCGACGAGGGCGTCGGCCACGCCCTGCCGCTGGCGCTGATCGGCTCGCTCGCCACCGTGGTCTTCCTGTTCGGCGCGCTGATGCAGCTCGCCATGGGCCGGCTGATCGACCGGTTCAGCCTCCCGTCCCTGTTCGTGACCCTCTCGGTGCTGCAGCCCCTGGGCCTCGGGATCGCGGCCCTCTCCACCGGCCTGCCGCTGCTCGCCGGGCTGATGCTCGCCATGACGGCGATCTACGGGCAGGTGGTGATCAACGACGCGATGATCGCCCGCTACGTGCCGCCGGCCTACCGGGCCCGGGCCTACAGCGTGCGCTACTTCGTCGGCTTCACCGCCAGCGGCTTCGTGGTCCCGGCGATCGCGGTCCTGCACGACCGCGGCGGCTTCGCGCTGGTGCTCGGCATCGCAGCCGCCTGCGGCGCGGTGATCTGGCTCTCGGCGATCGGCTTTTTGCGGGTGACGCAGGGCGGACCGCGCACCAGGCTGGCGGCGGCGGAATAGGCCGCCAGCCGGATTTACGCGACGCAGATGCCCGGGACGGCGACCGGCCTGAACAGATGCGGACTGGCGGTCGCGCTCTCCGGGTAATCGGCGAGGCGCGCCTGGAATTCCGGGTTGGCGAACGCCGCCCGGAATTGCGCGACCGACTCCCAGACGGCGTAGTTCAGGAACGCACCGCTGCCGGCGATGCCGCGATGCAGTTGGGTCGAGATGAAGCCCGGTTGCCGCTTCATGATCGCGGCGTCGGCGCTCCAGGCGGCCAGCAGGCCCTCGGCATCCGCGGGCGGCACGACGAACGTGTTGACGAGGACCACCGGCCCACCGGCATCCGCATCCTTGAGCTGCTCGGCCAGCGTGACGGTGCGGTCCATCTCGATAAGGTTCGGCATCTCAACAAGTCTCCTTCAATCTCTGCGCGGTGGGGGTTGAGGCGGGGGGATTGTCGAGGCGACGCTGCAACAGGCGCAGCAGATCACGGGCGGCCTCGATGCGCTCGGGCGGAAGGTCGGCGGCCAGGGCCTCGGCCCAGGATTCCTGGCGCCGGCTCGCGGCTTGATAGGCGGCCTCGCCCTGCTCGGTCATGCTGACCAGCATGGCGCGCCGATGGTGCGGGTTCGGATCCAGGCGGACGAGACCGTCCGCGCGCATGTCGTCGACGGAGCGCTGAACCGCCTGGCGGGTCAGGCCCATGTTGCGGGCGATGTGCGCCACCGGGAGCGGGACCGACGCGAACGCGATGGCGCCCAGCACCTGCCAGCGGGCACTGGTCAATCCAAGATCCGCAACCAAAGCGTCGCCGGAGGCGAGCAGGGCGCCGTTGAGCCGGAACACGTCGATGACGAGGTCCGTCAGCGCATCTCGGCGCCGGACAGCCGGCTTGGCTGACGAGGGATCCGCTTGCGTCATGCTCGTGATCATAGGTGGTCGCAACGAGCTGTCAAATTGACAACTCGTTGTCAATTTTTCGGAGACGGACTGCCTTTCGGACCATCGGGAAGCCACGCTCCATCGGCTGCCCACATCGCATTTCGGCCCGTCTTGGATCGAGGGGATCCCGCACCATCGTCGCCCCCCGCGGCGCGGTTTGCCGCCCCGGGCCGGCGCTGCTACGCGGCGATGGTTCCGAGCCGCGAGCCCGCCCTTGACCACACTCTCCCTCGTGATCCGGCCCGAGCGGCCGGAGGACGCCCCCGCGATCGAGCGGCTCCAGGCCCGGGCCTTCGGTCCCGGACGGTTCGCGCGCACCGCCTACCGGTTGCGCGAAGGTGCGGCCGAGCGGATCGATCTCGGCGTCACCGCCTCGGTCGGCAGTTTTCTGGTGGGCTCGGTGCGGATGGGGCCGGTGCGGACCGGGCCTACACCCTTCGTCATGCTCGGCCCCCTGGCCGTGGATCCGAGCTTCGCAGGTCGTGGCATCGGCGGCACCCTGACCCGCACGGGCGTCGAGGCCGCCCGGCAGGCGGGCGACGGTTTGGTAATCCTGGTGGGGGATGCGCCCTATTACAGCCGCTTCGGCTTCACCCCGGTCCCGCCGGGCCGCCTGACCCTGCCGGGACCGGTGGACCCGACCCGGCTCCTATGGCTGGAACTGACGAACGGCTTCTGCGCGGGCGTGTCCGGCTTGGTCGAGGCGGTGCGAACCTGAACTCGCGCGCGACGCGCGCCTCACAGGACGTCATGGTTTCAAAAGGGCGGGCCCTTTTGCGGGTCCAGGGCGGAGCCCTGGTGTCGTGAAGGTTTCTCGGGGGCTCCGCCCCAAACCCCGCCAAAGGGCTGAGCCCTTTGGAATCCCGGGCTTTGTCCCCGTTCTAGACCTGAGGCTCGACGCGTCCCTCGATCAGGCGCGCGTACTCGGTTTCCGCCGTGCCGTAGCCGTCCCCGGCGCAGTCGAGCAGCCCATCGCGATCGGTGACTTCGACGCTGCCGCGGCGCTTCCGCACGAAACCGTCCTTCTCCAGCGTCCGCAGGGCCGCCGTCACGCCCGGGCGCTCGACGCCCAGCATGAACGACATGAAATCCTGCGTGACCGTGATCTGGTCGCCGTCGACCCGGTCGTGGCACATCAGCAACCACCGGGCGAGGCGGGTCGCCGTGTTGCCGCGCGCGTTAGCGAAGGCTGTCTGGGCCGTCTGGACGAACTGCGCTTGGATGAAGCGATGCAGCAGCCGGCGCAGGGCCGGGCGCAGGGCCACCTCGGTCCGCAGCACCGCCACGTCGAGGCTCAGCATGTGCCCGGCCATCTGCACGAAGTGGGTATGCGGGCTGCGGTCGTCGTCGAGCAGGATCGGGGCGGCGCCGACCAGACCCTCCCGGCCGATCAGACCGATCTCGACCCGGCCGCTGGGCTCGTCGTTGGTGATCGAGACGAAGCCCACCTCCGGGAAGTGGACCGCCTCAATCGTCGTATGAGAGGAGATCAGCACGTGGCGCAGACGCATCTCCTCGAGATGCAGCGCCGGCTGCAGCGCCGCGAAATCCTCCGGGAGAAGCACCCGGAGGAGGCGGTTGCGCACGTCCGATTGGTGAGGGGAAGCCATATTGCTCGCCTGCTACGGGCAAGAGCACACAGCGTCCCTCAATCACCAGCGCCCGAATCATGGCCGGCGATCGTCTCGATATGGTTTTTTCCCTCGTTACCGCAAGTGTTGCTGAAATGGCGTGTGAGTTTTACAGGACCCATCCGAGAATATTTCCCACATTCGAGCCGATCGATAACGCGCGTCGGATATTTTTTATCTATTTTCGGCCGAAATTGTCGGATTGTGCCTTCAGAATTTCTTGGACACACGCGAAGACAGCCCGTCGATCCTCGGGGGCTCGGATCGCGAGCCACATCTGCAGAAGCTGAGCCGTGTGGCCGACCGAAGGGCCATCGGGTGCCTCAAAGAACAGATCCGTCGAACAGCCTAGCACCGCCGCCAGATCATCGAGCCTCCCCGACGTCCGAGCGGGGGCCAGCGCATTCAAGGCGTTCGGGGTTTTCATATCCATTTCGGGATCTCGATCGATAAATCACGTCGCAATGGCGACGAAAGCGTCTTATCACTGTAAATCGAGTTGCAAAACGGTAATTAAAATACAATACTTCAGAATGCGGAGATCTGAATGTAAAATTCTTACATTTCGAAAGCCAAATTCGAGCATCGTACAAATTGGATATGCAATGAAGCGGGCCTCTGACCTTGATGCCATAGCAGATGCGTGTATCGCCGCCCATGGCGTCATCACGGAACACGGCACGCCTCAGATGAAGATGCTGAGCCGGGTTCTGCTGCACATTGTCGGCAAGGAGATCGCACGGAACCTGTCATCCTCAGAGCATGAGGACGATCAGGCGCGGCATGGGGAGATCACGCGCGTCGCAGCGCCAGGGCCGCGACCAGGCCGGCCGTAAGCAGCGCCAGGGCCACGGGGGTCGCCGACGTCGCGGGCCAAGCCGAGGCCGCGGCCGTGAACAGAGCCCCGAAGGTCATCTGCGTGAAGCCATAGAGACTGGAGGCGGAGCCCGCCGCATGCGGATCGACGTTCATCAGGCCGGCCACCGCGTTGGGGCTGAGCAGGCCGACCCCGACCGCGTAAGCAAACAGCGGCACGATCAGGCTGACGACGCCGAGCATTCCCGTCCGGTCGACCAGCAGCAGCGCCAGGGCTGACGCGATGCACAGGAGGTTGCCGCTGCGCGCCGCCTTGCGGATCGGCACCCGGGTCGCGAGCCGGCTCGCCATTACGGCGCCCCCGACCATGCCGAACACCACGATCAGGCAATCAAACCCCACCTCCTGCGATGAGCGCCCGAGCCGGTCGACGAGCAGGAACGGCGCCACCGCCAGGAAGGCGTAGAGGCTGGTTCCGCCGCAGGCACCCGCCACCAGGTAGGCGCGGAACACCGGGATCTTCACGAGCCGCAGATAGCCCGCCAGGACCGCCACGAAACCGGGCAGTGCCACCTTGTGCCGGTTGGTCTCCGGCAGGGTGAACACCACCAGGGCGCCGAGCAGAGCCACGATCCCGGCCAGCACAACGAACACGGCGCGCCAGCCGAACGCCTCGTTCACCACCCCGCCGATCGCCGGGGCCAGGGCCGGCGTGAGGGTCATGGCGGTGGTCAGGATCGCGAGCTTTTTGGCCGCGTCCTCGCGGGTCGAGACGTCCCGCACCATCGCCCGGCCGATCACCAGGGAGCCGCAGGCCCCGAGCGATTGCAGTACCCGCGCCACCAGCAGAGTGCCGATGTTCTGGGCCGGGATCGCGAGCAGCAATCCGGCCAGGTAGAGGCCCAGCCCGCCGATCAGGATCGGCCGACGGCCGTACCGGTCGGAGAGCGGACCGTACAGGAGTTGGCCGCCCGCGAGCCCGATCAGGTAGACCGTGATGGTGAGCTGCGCGGCGGCCGTGGTGGTGCCGAGGTCGGCGGCGGCGGTGGCGAGCGCGGGCACGAAGATGTGCAGCGCCACCGTGCCGGTCATGGTCACGGCGACCAGCAACGGCAGGGGCGCCCGGCGCCCCGCCGGATCGGCGCTTCGATCGGGCAAGAGGATTCCTTCGCGGTGTCTGACCCGGACTGACATCGGGTCGCGGCCGCCTCAAGGCAAAGGCCGGGCCTGAGCCCGACCGGCTCCCTCGTCCCTACTCCTTCGGCGTCGGCAGCGGCGCGTTGAGGTCCTTGGTCGGGCCGTCGACCTCGAGGTTCTTGGCCCGGTCCACCGCTTCGGGATTGGCCTGGGCCGGGGGCTCCTTGGCGGCCGGGGCGGATGGCGCGGTCGGCTCGGCGGGGATCAGGCTCGACGGCGTGCCCTGCTGGTCGCCGTCATGGGCGCCGGCCGGCGGAGCCGGGGCGTTGCGGTCGCTCGATTCGCTTGGCGCGCGCGGGCTGCCCGCGGATTTCTCCTCGACCGGCTTGGCCGTGCTGGTATCGGCGGGCTTGGCCGGGCTGTCCTTGCCCTCGGAGGCCTTGCCGGCGGCCGGCTTGTCGGCAGACGGCTTTTCAGGCGCGGGCTTGTCCTCGGACTTGGCGGCGGCGGGTGCTGCCTCCGGCTTGGCGTCGCTCTTCTCGACAGCCGGCAACGGCTTGGGGCTGTCGGCGTTGGCGCGCAGGTAGGCGATGACGTTGGCGCGCTCCTGCGGCGAGGCGATGCCGGCGAAGGCCATCTTGGTGCCCGGCGCGTAGCCCTTCGGGCTGGTCAGGAAGGCGTCCAGGTCGTCGTAGGTCCAGGCCCCGCCCTTGCCCTTCAGGGCCGCCGAGTATTCGAAGCCGGCATGGCCGCCCTTCGGCCGCTCGACCACCTCGTACAGGTCCGGGCCGACCTTGTTCGGGCCGCCCTTCTCGAAATTGTGGCAGGCCCGGCAGGCCTTGGTGCCGGCCTCGCCCTTCTCGGCATTGGCGCTGGCGAGCCGCACCGCGATCGGCTCGACCTTGGCCTCCGGGGCCGCGGCGGCGGCCTGTGGCTCCGGCTCGGGCAAGTCGTAACCGGCTTTTCCGGCAGGTCTCGGATGGTAGATCAGCTCGGCGACGAACCCCGATCCGGCCGCGAACAACAGGGCGCCGAGCACGGCACCGAGCACTTTGTTCACCTCGAATGAGTTCATGCTCTTCTCTCGATCTGCCCATGCCGTCACAGGCAGGCACGCCGGGACACAGGACCTTGGAAGATTTCAAGGGTGCTTAGCCGTTCCGGCACGATCTTGACAATGGTGGTCGAGGGATCCGTGCCGTCGCGGGCCAAAACCCCCGTGCCAAATCGCCGAGCTTGTCACCCGGCGGCATCATTTTGCCGGATCGCGAGAGGGAGACCCACGTCGGCGCGAGGGACGACAACCGGGAACAGGCCTGTTAAGCAGCCGCGCTCCGCTGCGAGCCCCTGATCCCCGATCTTTCATGTCCGATCCCCTCGTCCTGATTCCGGCCCGCCTCGCCGCGACGCGCCTGCCGAACAAGCCGCTGGCCGAGATCGCCGGCGAGGCGATGATCGTCCATGTCTGGCGCCGGGCCATGGAGGCCGGGATCGGCCCCGTGGTGGTGGCCACCGACACCGCGGAGATCGTCCGCGTCGTCGAGGCGGCCGGCGGCATCGCCGTGATGACCCGGGCCGACCACCCGTCCGGCTCGGACCGCCTCGCCGAGGCGCTGGAGAGCGTCGACCCGGAGGGGCGCCACGACGTGGTGGTCAACGTCCAGGGCGACCTGCCGACCATCGATCCCGCGATCATCGGCGCCTCGATCGGCCCACTCTCGGACCGGACGGTGGACATCGTCACGCTCTGCGCGCCGATCACCGACGCACACGAGGCCGACAACCCCAACGTCGTCAAGCTGGTCGGCCATCAGGTCGGCCCGGGCCGGCTGCGGGCGCTCTACTTCACCCGCGCCCGCGCCCCCTGGGGCGAGGGTCCGCTCTGGCACCATATCGGCCTCTACGCCTATCGCCGCACCGCGCTGACCCGCTTCGTCGCCCTGCCCCCCGGGGAGCTGGAGACCCGGGAGAAGCTGGAGCAGCTGCGCGCGCTGGAGGCCGGCATGCGCATCGATGCCGTCATCGTCGACGACCTGCCTCTGGGCGTCGACACCCCCGCCGACCTGGAGCGCGCCCGCGCCCTGCTCCAGGCCCGCCGCCTGAACTGAACCGCATTCCCGATGACCGACCGCACCATCGCCTACCAGGGTGAGCCCGGGGCCAACTCGCACATCATCTGCGCCGAGGCGTTCCCGGACTGGGTTCCGCTGCCCTGCGCCACCTTCGAGGACGCCTTCGCGGCGGTCACGGAGGGCCGGGCGCAGCGGGCGATGATCCCGATCGAGAACTCGATCGCCGGCCGGGTGGCGGACATCCACCACCTGATCCCGACCTCGCCGCTGCACATCGTGGCCGAGCATTTTTTGCCGATCCATTTTCAGCTGATGGTCCTGCCGGGCACGAAGTTGGAGACGGTGCGGACCGTGCACAGCCACGTCCACGCGCTCGGCCAGTGCCGGCGGATCGTCCGTCGGCTGGGCCTGAAGGCCGTGGTCGCCGGCGATACCGCCGGCGCCGCCCGCGAGGTCGCGGAGATCGGCGACCCGAGCCGGGCGGCCCTGGCGCCGGCGCTGGCCGCCGAGGTCTACGGCCTCGACATCCTGGAGCGCGACGTCGAGGACGAGGCGCACAACACCACCCGGTTCGTGGTGTTCTCCCCCGATCCCGAACCGGTGGCGGCCGGGACCGGCCCGTGCGTGACCAGCTTCGTGTTCCGCGTGCGCAACATCCCGGCCGCGCTCTACAAGGCGCTCGGCGGCTTCGCGACCAACGGCGTCAACATGTCGAAGCTCGAGAGCTACATGATGGACGGCGAGTTCACCGCCACGCAGTTCTACGCCGAGGTGGACGGCCATCCCGACGACCCGGGCCTCGCCCGGGCGCTCGACGAGCTCGGCTATTTTTCGCGCGAGTTCAGGGTGGTCGGCACCTACCCGGCGCACCCGTTCCGCGAGGCGGCAAGGCCGGCGGCGGAGTAATTCCGCCATAAGCGGCAAGTTCACCGCAGAGCAGGCGCCAACTATCCGGTATGAAGGCTTTGCCGACATGCCTGAGGCGGAACCTCTCAGCCCGGCGTTCAAGGCCTTGGACGACGCAGAGATCGAGCGACGCGCCGACGCCGATCCCGATGCCGGCCTGATCCCGCCGGGCTTCTGGGACCCGGCGTCGCCCGCGTCCGTCGAGACCAAGGAGCAGATCACGCTGCGCCTCGACGTAGACGGGCTGCGGCATTTCCAGAGCGCTGGAAAAGGTTATCAGTCGCGGATCAACGTGGTGCTCAAGAGTTACGTGAGAGCGCAGGAGAAGCGACGCTAAAACCGCTAACTCTCGGCCGCGCTGACCAGGGCCGCCTCAATAAAGGCCGAACGGCTGAGGCCCTTCGCTTCGGCCGCCTCATCGGTCAGACGCAGAAGTCCCTTGTCGATCATGATGTTGACGCGCACCCGCTCGCCCGGGACACGCCGGGGCGCGACCAGCTGCACCATCGCGCCATCGAGATCTTCCGCGACGGTGGGATCGGCACGAAGCTCCGCCAGTGTCCGCGCAGATGGCGGTGGCAAGCCCTCCGAGGCCAGCATGGTGAGATGCCCGGACAGCGCTTCCCGAGCTGAATCGACCGCGGCTTCGAAACTCGGCCCCGCGGAGACACAGCCCGGAACGTCCGGGAATGTGACGCCCCACTCGGAAGCGCCGATCGGCGGATGGATCAGGCCGATATAGGGGGTCATGTCCTTCAATCCTCGCCAAGCGGAGCGTCTGATCACAGGCCGGCAGCCCGGAGGATGGATTTCACCGTCTTGGGATGCATGTCCTTCTTCGGGTGAGGGATCGTGATCTTGCCAGGTTTCAGCGGGTGCTTGAAATGCCGATGGCTGCCGGTGGTCGAATGCCAGATCCAGCCATCCGCCTCGAGCATGCGGATAAGGTCCCGCGAATCCACGCGTAGCACCCCGATGGGAACCCGGATCGCGCGCAGGCAAGCCGTGTCGCGACAGCAATGTGGAACGCGTGTGTAGTTTTAGCAAGGCTGGCAGATCAGGGCGACCCTGCCCGATCACTCCCGCCGAAGCACCTTGTCGGCGGCAAGATCCGACCAGAACCCCGGCCGGAAATCCCGCTTGAGCGCCTCCGGGTCGTAGATGGTCTCGACCCAGGTCAGGAAATCGATCCCCTTGGCCTCGCCCTCCACGCGGTAGCGCGCGAAGAACGCGTCGAGGATGCCGGTCTTGGCGAAGCGGAGATGGCCGTAGCGGGCCGAGAGCTGCCGGGCGGCCTCGGCCACCGGGCGGTTCTCGTGCAGGATCAGGTAGAGGGCCGAGGCGAGCCCGGCCCGGTCGGCGCCCGACTTGCAGTGCATCACCGCCGGGTACTGGATGCCGGCGAAGAAATCCTTCGCGGCGAGCAGGGTGGCGCGGTCGGGGGCCTCGCGGGAACGCAGGACGAACTCGACCAGGGTGAGCCCGTGGCGTTCGCACGCCTCCCGCTGCAGCGGCCAGGAGCCGTGCTCGCGCCCGCCGCGCAGGGAGATGATCGTGCGCACGCCCTCGGCGCGGAAGCGCGCGAGCTGGTGCGGCCCGGGCTGGGCCGAGCGCCAAAGCCGGCCGGTACCGACCCGGTGCCGGTTGAGATAGGCCAACCGGAACACGCCGTGATCGATCAGCAGCATGTTCGCCCAGGCCTTCAGCCGATCGCCGGGCCCGGCGATCGGCCGCTCGAAGCGGGCGATCCGGGCCATGCGGCGCGCGTAGCGCGTCTCGGGCTTGAGGAAGCGATTGAACACGATGGAGGCTGCCGCGGAATCGGGAGCCGGCTCTAACAGCCCCCCGGAAGCCCGGCAATTCGCCTGTCGGACCGACCGGTCACGCCCTTTTCCCACGGACCACGAAAACGTTCCAAAAAAACCGGCGCCGATCTTGCCTTCACTCTGCCTGGATCGGGATCGAACCTGGGCGGGCCGCGCGGGTTATCCGACGGTCGACGGGGGAAGGCCGGAAACCCATGAGCACGCGCACCACGAGCATCCGCCGGGCTCGCGAGGCCGATCTCGGCAGCCTGTCGACGGTGTTCGATGCCTCGTGGCGCGAGGCCTATCGCGGCATCATCCCCGGGGTCGCCTTGGAGCGGCTGATCGCCGGACGCGACCGCGCCTGGTGGCGCAGCGCCCTGCGCCGGGGCCGCCCGATCGCCCTGGTCGAGACCGGCGAGCGGGTGGTCGGCTACGCCGCCTACGGGCGCACCCGCAGCCGGGCGCTCGGCACCGAGGCGGAGATCGACGAGCTCTACCTGCTGCCGGAATACCAGGGCGTCGGCCTCGGACGCCGCCTGTTCAAGGCGGTCCGCAACGATCTCGCCGATCACGGCCTCACCCAGCTCGGCGTCTGGAGCCTGGAGGACAACGCCCGGGCCGGCGCGTTCTACGAGGGGCTGGGCGGCCAGGCCGGGCCGCGGGTGCTGGACCGGGTCGCGGGGGTCGCGCTGCCCAAGGTCGGTTACCTGTTCAGCTAACGTTTCTTGGGAGTCGTTGCCGGCCTCGCGCCGATACTGATTTGCATCGTGGAGCCAGGCATCTAAGAGGTCGGGGAAGCGGTGCAAGCCGCATCCCGGAAGCGATACGCCATGAACATCGACGCCATCCCGCTCGGCAAGAAGCCCCCGCACGACGTCAACGTCATCATCGAGGTGCCGCTCGGTGGCGAACCGATCAAGTACGAGATGGACAAGGAATCCGGCGCGCTGGTCGTCGACCGGTTCCTCTATACCCCGATGTTCTACCCCGGGAATTACGGCTTCATCCCGCACACCCTGTCGGGCGACGGCGATCCCTGCGACGTGCTGGTGGCCAACACCCGCGCGGTGCTGCCCGGCGCGATCATCAGCGCGCGCCCCGTTGGCGTGATGGTGATGCAGGACGAGGGCGGCGAGGACGAGAAGGTCATCGCGGTGCCCTCCCGCCACCTGACCAAGCGCTATGACCGGGTCGAGAACTACACCGACCTGCCCGACATCACGATCCAGCAGATCCAGCACTTCTTCGAGCACTACAAGGATCTGGAGCCCGGCAAGTGGGTCAAGTTCGTCCGCTGGGGCGACAAAGAAGAGGCCCACCGCCTGATCGAGGAAGCGATCGAGCGGGCCAAGAACAAGAAAGCCTGAGACTACAAGGATCCAGATCTCCCCCCTCATCCTGAAGTGCCGGGCGATCGCAGATCGTTCGGCCTCGAAGGAGGCCTCCAGTCATCTCAGCGATCCCTGGAGGCCTCCTTCGAGGCCCGCTGACGCGGGCACCTCACGATGAGGTCGAGGGTGAGATCACCCGAAGTCCTATAGAGCCCCTCCCCTTGATGGGACGCGCGCGCTGATCTTTCTTATTCACCCGTCGATGCGGCGCAGGCCGGCCTTGTAGCGCCGGGCGTTCTCGACGTAGCGCTGGGCTGCCTGGCGCAGGCCCTCCACCGCGTCGGCGTCGAGGGTGCGCACGGCCTTGGCCGGGGCGCCGACGATCAGGCTGTTGTCCGGAAACTCCTTGCCCTCGGTCACCAGCGCGTTGGCTCCGATCAGGCAGCCCCGGCCGATCCTGGCGCCGTTCAGCACCGTCGCGCCCATGCCGACGAGGCTGCCGTCGCCGATCGTGCAGCCGTGGACGATGGCGCCGTGGCCCACCGTGACATCCGTACCGATCACCAGCGGAAAGCCGGGATCGACATGCATGATCACGCCCTCCTGCACGTTGGTCCGGTCGCCGATGCGGATCGGCTCGTTGTCGCCGCGCAAGGCCGCGCCGAACCAGATGCCGACATCGAGGCCGAGATGGACGCGGCCGACCACCTGGGCGTCCGGGGCGATCCAGACCCGGTCGGGATCGGCAAGCTGCGGCACGTGATCGTCGAGGGCGTAGAGCGGCATGGCTGGCTTCCGTCCCGGGGGGCTCATCGGTCGGCGTCGAGGCCGACGATGGGCATCGCCTGTCGCCGGAATGGCACAGGTCCGGCCTCGCTGCCAATGCTAGGCTGAACGCTCAACCGGACGCGAGGCGCAGGCGTGAAACGGATCGTGGCATCGATCGGCCTCGCGGGCCTGCTGCTGGCGCAGGCCGCTGCGGCGGCGGATTGGCATGACGGCGCACGGGTCGGCGGCTTTCGGGCGACCTGCGAGGATCTCGCGACCTTCTGCTTCGCGGATGCCTGCGGAGGCAATCAGATCGAAGCGGCCGAGACCTGCCGGGCGCGCTGCCCGAGCGCCGTGATCCTCGACGTGCTTCCAGCCGCCTGCCGCATCCCGAATGCCCTGCCTGGGCCCGTCCTCCGGCGACGCGGTTGAGACCACTGCATGATCCGGTCAGGCCCCCAGGGCGGCCGGATCAATCGATGTGAGAAAAAATCCTCGGTCCTGCGGCAACAAAACGCGGGGCGCAGCATTGAACCTGCTCCAACGGCTCAACAGCAAGCACGTCAGCACGGACCGTTGCTCGCACAGGCGCGAGACCGGAAGCCATGATTATGATCAATGACGATCTGAACCCGCCCCGTGTGGGCTTGAACGCGCATCCTATTCTTTACGGAGTCGCCGCTGGTCTGGCGGCGTTGTTTCCTCCGGTGATGTCCCATGCCCAGGCCGGGACCGACCAGGATTCGGCGCCTGACGGGGATGAGGAGCAGGACGCGCGCGACGGCGAGTGATCCGGCCCGCGTCTCGCGGTGTTGTCCGTCCCCCGAGCGTCAGGCGGCGAGCCGTGCAATCAGCAGCAACGTTGCCACGGCCGGCACGGCGGCGGCGAGCCAGAGCGCGGGCGCGTGAAACGCGGGCGGCGCGGTGAAGCGCACGGGCCGCGCTACGCCGGGGCGCAGAATCTCCTCGCGTCCGAAACCGATCCCGATGGCCATGCGCGCCTCCTCGATGTCCGAGGAGAAAAGGCCGGCGGCCCTCAAGAGCGTCTGAATCGGGGGCCGGGTTCGCGCGGCGTGGTGAACCCGGCCTTAAAGCGGCAGCCGCCTGCCCCCCCATCCCACCCGCGACCTCATCCTGACGAGCGTCCGCACAGCAGAAGCCTCGAAAGAGCCCTCCGGGCGTCTTGGCGAGCCCTGAAGTCCTCCTTCAGGGCTGCTGCGCGGCCTCTCAAGATGAGCGGAGAGATGGGGAGGCTTGTGGCGCCCCTAGCCGTCCCGCAACCGAGATCATGCTGTCAAACGAGCGCTCAAAGCGCCCGGTCGAACTTCAACTCGCCGTTCGGGCTCTTCAGCACCAGCTGGGAGCCGACCAGATCCCACACCGCCGCCGTGCGGAGGGCGACGAAGAACGCCTGCTCGGAGGCTGCGAGGCCCTTGTCGCAGCTCTTCTTGGTGAGCGCGAGCGGGCCGACCGCGAGGTGCTGGTCCTTCAGCGGGAAGGCGGTGGCCGCGAAGGTGTTGCAGCCGCCGTAGCCACGCGCACGGTACTGCTTGTCGATGATGAAGCTCGGCCGGTCGCCGCCGGTGAACGGCTTGCCGTTGAGGCTCACCGCCGTCCAGGTCGAGTCGAGCGGGAAGATCTTCTCGCTCGCCTTGGTGCCGGGCACGTATTGCGGCTTCTTCTCCTCCTCGCCGCCGGGGCGACGGTTGCCGCGGCCGAAGCCCGTGGGCGCACCACCGCCCATCTGGGCCTGGGCCTGGGTCGCTGCGGTCAGGTCCACGGCCATCACGGCACAGGCCAAGGTGGCGATCAGCACCGCTCTCATCGTTCTGCCCCTCAAACGCGCGCACACGGCGCTCAACTCATCGTCCATCCGGGGGCGCCGCGCCAACGGCGCATGCCGGCCCGACGCCCGTGATTCGCGCGTCGAGGCCGCCCCGAACCCATACGCCCCCGCGGATGCGACGGAATTTCAGCACAATTATGGTCGCGGCGCATCGCGCGGCGCCCGGAAACGATCCGCGGCGGATATCGTTGTTGGTCACAGCACGGGATGGAGGACGACGTGGCAGGATCTGACGAGGGCGGGCAGGCCGGGGCGAGCGCGCCCGCGATGAGCCCGGCACAGTCGCGCGCGGCACGGGGGCTGCTCGGATGGTCCGAGGCGGAGCTGGCCGCCAAGGTCGGCCTCGACGAGCGGTTCGTGCGCGACTTCGAGAGCGGCTACGGCGACCCGCCGAGCGGGCAGATCGAGGCCCTGCGCAGCGCCCTGTGCGCGGCGGGCGCGGTGTTCGACGATGCGCCGAATCCCGGCGTCCACCTCGCCGCCCAGGCCACGGCCGACGAGGGCGTCCGGCTCGGCGCGCTCACCACCGAGAACGATCGCTAGGGGAGGTCCGGGCGGCCGCTCATGACGCGTTCAGCCGCAGGGGCCGAAAGCTGAGCGCCTCGATCCGCCCGCCGTCCCAGGAGCGATCCGTGACCGTTCACGCCAGCCCCACGATCCGCAACGGCGCGCCTGCCGCATTCGCGACGGGACCACGTTGATGCGGGCCGAAGCCTTCCTGGCGGCTGCCGACGCGCTTCCGGTGGCGGACCTTGGCGCCCTGGTGGAGCGGGGCGGCCTCGTGGTGGTCGCGCCCCATCCCGATGACGAAAGTTTGGGCTGTGGCGGCCTGATCGCGGCGGCGTGCGCCGCCGGGCGGGACGTGCGCCTCGTAGTAGTCAGCGACGGCTGCGGCTCGCACACCCATTCCGAGTTGTACCCACCGGACAAGCTGCGGACCTTACGCGAGGCGGAGACGCTCCGGGCGGTGGCGATCCTCGGCTTGGCCGCGGAGGCCGTCACCTTCCTGCGCCTGCCCGACGCCCACGTGCCGAGCACCGGCCCCGAAGCCGAGGCGGCCGCCCATGCCGTCGCGCAGGCCGCCACCGCCTGCGAGGCCGGCGCCGTGTTCGTGACCTGGCGGCACGATCCCCATTGCGACCACAAGGCGTCGGCCGCCATCGTCGGGCTGGCCCGGCCGCTGATGCCGGGTGTGGCGATCTACGAATACCCGGTCTGGGGCTGGACCTTGCCGCCCGAGACCGAGGTCGGGCCGGCACCGCAGGGCTTGCGCCTGGATGTCTCGGCCTATCGGACGACCAAGGCCCGAGCGGTGGCAGCGCATGAATCGCAGACCACCGACCTGATCTCAGACGATCCCACGGGTTTTCGCCTGGAGCCTGCGATGATCGACCGGCTCTGCGGGCCCTACGAACGCTTCGTCAGGATCCCCGCATGAGCCGCGCGACCGAGACTTTGCCGGTGGATTACTTCGCCGGCATCTACGCCAGCGATCCGGATCCCTGGCAGTTCACGAGTTCGGCCTACGAGCGCGACAAGTACGCGGCGACGCTGGCCTGCCTGCCGCGGCCGCGCTACCGTGCCGCCTTCGAGCCGGCCTGCGCGATCGGGGTATTTACCCGCGCCCTGTCCGAGCGCTGCGACCGCCTCCTGGCCAGCGACCTGATCCCGGCCGCCGTGGAGGCCGCCCGGGCCCGCTGCGCCGACCGGCCCACCGTCGAGATCCGCCAGGGCGCCGTGCCGGCGGATTGGCCGGAGGGACGGTTCGACCTGATCGTACTGTCCGAGTTCCTGTATTTCCTCGCCCCGCCCGATCTCGCCGAGCTGGTCCGCCGCGTCGGCGATGCCATCGAGCCCGGCGGCGACCTGGTGCTGGTCCACTGGATCGGCGAGACCGACTACCCGCAATCGGGCGACGAGGCCGCCGAGAGCTTCATCGCGCAGGCCGCCCCGTTCGCGCGCCTGCTGCACCAGGACCGGACGGACAAATATCGCCTAGACGTGCTGCGCGCCGGAGCCCCCTTGTGAGCACCACGGTCATCACCCTCAACAAGGGCCGGGGCGCGCATCTCGCGCGGCTGCTCGAGGGCCTGGCACGGGGCACGCCGCCCGAGGCCTGCATCATCGTCGAGATCGGCGGTGACGATGCCCCCCTACCGGACCTGCCGTTCCCGGTCGAACGCGTTCCGTTTCCACGGGACGGCCTGCCGCTCGCCGCCGCGCGCAATGCCGGGCGCCGGGCGGCCCGGACCGACACGCTGGTCTTCCTCGACGTCGATTGCATCCCGTCCCGTGGCCTGGTCGCCGGCCTGTCCCGGGCGGTGGCCGAGCGGGATGGCCTGATCTGCTGCGAGATCGGGTATCTGCCGGCCGGCGCCGTACAGGACGGCTGGCAGGAGGCCGAACTCGACCGGCTCGGCCATCCGCACCCGGCGCGCGCCTTCCCGCCCCCCGGCCTCGTGGCGCCGGCGCCGCAGCCGGGCCTGTTCTGGTCGCTGGCCTTCGCGGTGCGGGCCGCGACCTACGACCGGATCGGCGGCTTCGATGAGTCCTTCTCCGGCTACGGCGCGGAAGATACCGACCTGGCGTTCCGGGCGGACAAGGCCGGCGTGCCGATCCTGTTCCTCGGCGGACCGCGGGCCTACCACCAGCACCATGGAAGCTACGACCCGCCGCTCCAGCATTTTCGCGACATCGTCGCCAACGCTGCCCGCTTCCAGGCCCGCCACGGCTTCTGGCCGATGGACGGCTGGCTCGACGGGTTCGCGCGGCTCGACCTGATCGCAGCCGACCGGTCCAACGGGATCGAGGTTTACCGCGACCCGACGCCGGTCGAGATGGCGGCGGCGCGGCTGCCGGATGCGCGGCCGTTCTGACACAAACAGCGCCTACGATAGAGACCAGCCCGGTGGGACTGCAGAGTCCAATTTGTCGATCGGGCGCCGGCAGTGAGCCGAAACAACGAGGTCTGGATGCGCAGCCAAGCCATCGATGCGATCGTCCACGTCATCCTAGATCTCCGGCCGAGTCATCCGCTGCGCATTGCGATTGACGGCAGAACGTCCTCCGGCAAGACGACCTTGGCCGACGAGATCGCGACCGAGACACGGGACCATGGCCGCAGTGTCATTCGAACCAGCATCGACGGCTTTCATCGGCCGAAGGCCGAACGCTATGCGCGCGGCCGCAGGTCAGCCGAAGGATACTATTACGATGCGCGGGACCTGACTGCGATCAAGGACTTGCTACTACGCCCTCTCGGCCCGCAAGGTGACCTGCTCTATAGAACGGCGAGCTTCGATCTCGAATTAGATCGTCCCATCGATGCGCCACTGCATAAGGCCGAAGCCGATGATATCCTGATCGTGGACGGCACGTTCCTGCAGCACCCGGAATTGCGCGCCGAATGGGATCTGATCATCTTCGTCGACGTGCCCGAAGAATTGGCACGTGCCCGCGGCACCGATCGGGATGCCGAGCGCCTCGGCGGTCCCGCCGAGTCTCAAGCAATCTATCGCGAGCGCTATCTACCGGCTTTCGCAATCTAAGAAACTCATTGCGACCCGAAAACGGACGCGCACATCGTCTTTGAGAACGCCAATTTCGAAAGCGCAAAAGCACATATGCAACGCCTACCCGAACTGAGCTGATACCAGCTCAACGAGCGCGGCGACTCCCGACCGCCCACATCTTCGACGGCGGTGAAAAGTGGGTCCTGGGAAAACCCCAGGACCCATTGCAGACCTGCCGAAACTCACCCCTTCATCGCATCCGCCTTCTCGATCAGCGCCTCGGCCATGCGGATCGACGCGATGTCGATCAGGCGGCCATCGAGGGAGACGGCGCCGCGGCCGGCCTTGGCGGCCTCCCGCATGGCCTCCAGGATGCGGCGAGCCTTGGTGACTTCGGCCTCGGACGGCGTGAACACCTCGTTGGCGAGGTCGATCTGGGACGGGTGGATCGCCCATTTGCCCTCGAAGCCCAGCGCCGCGCAGCGCTTGGCCGCCGAGCGGTAGCCGTCCGGATCCGAGAAGTCGCCGAACGGGCCGTCGATCGGGCGCAGGCCGTAGGCGCGGCAGGCGACCAGCATGCGGTTCTGGGCGAACAGCCACGGATCCTGCCAGTGAGTCTGACGGTTGCCGGCCTCGTCCTTGTCGGTGAGCACCGAGAAGTCCGGGTTCACGCCGCCGATCACCGTGGAGCGGGCGCGGGTCGAGGCAGCGTAGTCGGCCACACCGAAGGACATCGCCTCCAGGCGCTTCGACGACTGGGCGATCGCCTCGACGTTGGCCATGCCAAGGGCGGTCTCGATCAGCACCTCGAAGCCGATCTGCTTGTCGCGCTTCTTGGCCTGCTCGATCTGGGTGACCAGCACGTCGATGGCGTAGACGTCGGCCGGCACGCCGACCTTGGGGATCAGCACCATGTCGAGCCGCGGACAGGCTTCGACGATGTCGACCACGTCCCGGTACATGTAGTGGGTGTCGAGACCGTTGATGCGGATCATCATGGTCTTGTTGCCCCAATCCAGGTCGTTGAGCGCCTGGATGATGTTGGTGCGGGCCTTCTCCTTGTCGTCGGGGGCGACCGCGTCCTCGAGATCGAGGAAGATCACGTCGGCGGCCGAAGACGCCGACTTCTCCATGAAGGTCGGGTTGGAGCCCGGGACGGCGAGTTCGGAGCGATGCAGGCGCGGCTTGGCCTGCTGGATCAGGGTGAAGCTCATGGGTGTTTCTCTCTCCTGGTAACGGTTCTGATGCCGCCGGGGTGCGTGGGGATCGCCCTCCGGGAACAAGATGGGTCAGGTGTGGGGCACCGACAGGGCGCCTCGCCTCACCCCGTCGAGCCGAAGCCGACCGCGATGCAGTTGATCGACAGCAACAGGGCGGATTTCACCGCCTCGCGCCGGTCCTCGTCGGTCTCGGAGCGGTAGCGGGCCAGCAGCTCGACCTGCTCGCGCCCGACCTGGTTGATGGTCGGTAGCCGGCCCTTCAGCCGGTCGCGGAACAGCGGGAAGCGCTCGGCCAGCTCGGTTCCGCCGCTCACCCGCAGCACCATCTCGCGGGTCAGCGCGTACTCGGCCTCGATCATCGAGAAGATGCGATCCCGGATGCCCGCGTCGGGGACGAGGCCGGCATAGGCGCGGGCGATGTCGAGATCGACCATCATCAGGGTCTTCTCGACCTCGTCGAGGACCAGTCGGAACACCCGGGATTCCTGGAACAGGCGCTTCAGGGTCGCTTCGCCGTCCCGGCCGCGCACGTCGAGGAAGCTCGCGAGCCCGGAGCCGACCCCGTACCAGCCGGTGACCACATGCCGGTTCTGAGACCAGGCGAACACCCATGGGATCGCCCGGAGATCCGAGAGCGAGCGGGCGCCGAACCGGCGGGCCGGCCGCGAGCCGATGTTCAGGAGCGCGATTTCGTCCAGCGGGCTCGCCGACTGAAAGTAGTCGACCAGCCCGTCGGTCTGGAGCAGCCGGACGTAGGCGGCCCGCGATGCGCCGGCCAACGCCTCCAGGGCGTCGTCGTGGCCGACACTCGCCCGCTCGCCGTCCCCCGCCAGGGCATGCTCGAACACCGAGGCGGCGAGCAACTCCATCTGGTAGGCGGCGGTGCCGCGGTTGGCGTATTTGAACGAGACGACCTCGCCCTGCTCGGTGGTGCGGAACCGCCCGCGGATCGAGCCCGGCGGCTGGGCCATGATGCCCCGATGGGTCGGCACGCCGCCGCGGCTGACCGAGCCGCCGCGCCCGTGGAAGAACGCGATGCCGACGCCGAGGTCCTGGCCGAGGCGGGTCAGCTTGCTCTGCGCCTTGTACAGCTCCCAGTTGGCGGCGACGAAGCCGCCATCCTTGTTGGAGTCGGAATAGCCGATCATCACCTCCTGCACCCCGCCCTGCCAGCGGGTCGAGCGGCGCACCACCGGCACGGTGAGGAGCTCGCGCATGATCGCCGGGGCGGCACGCAGGTCGTCGATGGTCTCGAACAGGGGCACAATCGCGAGCGGGCAGATCTCCGGGCGGATGTCCGGGCCGGCGGCGTCGAGGAACACACCGGCCTCCTTGGCCAGCAGGTAGGCGCCCAGCACATCCTCCACCGAGCGGGTCATCGACAGGATGAAGGCGCCGAACGCCTCCCGGTCGAGGCTCTCGCGCATCTCGGCCACCAGCGCGAAGGTCGCCAGGGTCTCGCGGGCGGCGTCGGGCAGGTTCTCGAAGGAGCGCTCCGGGTCGCGGGGCCGGACCAGTTCCGCGTCGAGCCATTGCCGCCACGCCGCCGAGCCGAGCGCCGGGGGCTCGCCCTCGCCGTTGCGCTGGCGCCAGAGCGCCTGGAGCGTCTCGGTGGTCCGGGTGGTGTTCTCGCGCAGGTCCAGCCGGACCGTGGAGAACCGGAAGATCTCGACCATGCGGCGGACCGGCCGCACCAGGTCGCGGCCGAGCGCGCCGCATTTGGCATCGTCCAGCCCGCGCTCGAGCACGCGCAGGTCCTCGATCAGGCCGTCGGCGCTGGCATAATCCGGGCCGGACGGGTGCTCGCCCTCGTTGCGGGCGATGGTCGCGTCGAGCTTGCGCAGGACGCAGGTGAGATACTGGCGATACGGCTCGCCGGGATTGCGCCGGGCGATGGCCCGGGCCTGTCCGCTCTCGGCGAGCTGCCGGTCGAGTTCCTGGCGGAACGTCTCCGGCAGCGGCAGCGCGCGCTCGGTGAGCGAGAGCGTCCGACCGAGCTCGCGCACACCATCCCGGTAGCGGTTGAGCGAGGCCAGCGCGTTGCGGTGCAGGGCCTGCCGGGTGACGGCGGCGGTGACGTAGGGATTGCCGTCCCGGTCGCCGCCGATCCACGAGCCGAACTGGAAGAACGGCGGCACCTTGAAAGTGGTCCCGGGATAGGCCTCGGCCAGGGACTCCTCCAGGGTGTCCATGGTCTCGGGCAGCATCTCGAACAGGGTCTCGTCGAAGAAGTGCAGACCCCAGGCGACTTCCCGCTCGACGGTGGCCTTCTCCAGGTGCAATTCGCCGGTCATCCAGACCAGCTCGATCTGGTCGCGCAGCTCGTTCATGAGCCCGTTGCGCTCGCGGTCGGTCCAGCGCGGCATCTCCAGCTCGCGCAGCACCAGGTAGATCCGCCGGAACTTTTCCAGAACCGTAACCCGCTTGCCCTCGGTCGGGTGCGCGGTCAGCGTCGGGCGGATGCGCAGGTCGGAGAGCAGCGCCTGGATCTTTTCCGGCGGGATGCCCTGAACGCGCGCGTCAGCAAACACCTTCGCAAACGAACCGCTCAAGGCCGCCCGTCCCTCCGTGCGCTCGACATGCCGGCGCCGCCGCATCGCAGCGTTCTGCTCGGCGATCGAGATCAGGTGGAACCAGATGCCCTGCACCTGGAGCGCGCGGGCCAGCATCTCCGGCGAGAAGCGCGAGATGTCGGCGGTGCCGTGCAGCACAGCTTCGAGATCGGGGTCGTGCCGGCGGGCGACGTCGAGCAGGGCCTGGAACAGGATGTCGAGGGCCTGCTCGGCCGAGGTGCCGGTGATCACCGGCGGCGCGAAGGCGCTGGCTTCCGCGAGGGCGGGCGATGCGTGGAGGGTACGGGTCATGGAGCCACCTCGTGGCGCACAGTTTTTCAAAGGTTGGCTCGATGCGCTCCCTCCCCCCTCTGCGGGGGAGGGTGGCCCGCGAAGCGGGTCGGGAGAGGGGAGCGACGCTTCCGAAAAGCGCGTGACAAGCGTGAAATCCGCTACCGTCGCGCTGCCCCTCTCCCGACCCGGCCTGACGGCCGGCCCACCCTCTCCCGCAGAGGGGAGAGGGAGGACGTCGCGATTTGCATCAGGCGTCGCGTCACGCCGCCCGGGCGAGCACGTCGGCCACGGTCTGGCCGAAGGAGCCGGGATCGGGCGCCACGGTGAGGCCGTAGGAGCGCATGATCTCGGCCTTCTCGGCAGCGCTGTCGCCGGCCGCCGAGATGATCGCCCCGGCATGGCCCATCCGGCGCCCCTTGGGGGCGGTGAGCCCGGCCACGAACCCGATCACCGGCTTCGACATGTTGTCCCGGATCCAGGCCGAGGCCTCGGCCTCCTGCGGGCCACCGATCTCGCCGATCATCAGCACCGCATCGGTATCCGGGTCGGTCTCGAACAGGGCGAGGTGGTCGAGGAACGACGAGCCGTTGATCGGGTCGCCGCCGATGCCCACCGAGGTCGAGATCCCGAGGCCGAGTTCCTTGAGCTGCGAGGCGGCCTCGTAGCCGAGGGTGCCCGAGCGCGAGATCACCCCGACATTGCCCTGGAGGTAGATGTGGCCGGGCATGATGCCGAGCATCGCCTTGCCGGGCGAGATGATGCCGGCGCAGTTCGGGCCGACCACCATGGTGCGGCGATCCCGCGGGTAGCGCATCAGGTAGCGCTTCACCCGCATCATGTCCTGGGCCGGGATGCCGTCGGTGATCGAGCAGACCAGCCGCAGCCCGGCATCGGCCGCCTCCATGATGGCGTCGGCGGCAAACGGCGGCGCCACGAAGGTGATCGACGTGGTGGCGCCGGTGGCGGCCACCGCCTCCTTGACGGTGTTGAACACCGGCAGGCCGAGATGGGTGCGGCCGCCCTTGCCGGGGGTGACGCCGCCCACGACGTTGGTGCCGTATTCCAGCATCTCCTTGGCGTGGAAGGTGCCCTTGTCGCCCGTGATGCCCTGGACGATGATCGGGGTGGTCTCGTCGATGAGGATGCTCATGGCGTGGTCTCCCCTCAGCGGTTCTTCTTGGCGGCGTCGCAGGCTTCGACCGCCTTGCGCGCCGCGTCCGACAGGGTGTCGGCGGTGATCAGGTCGAGGCCGCTCTCGGCCAGGATTTTTTGGCCGGCCTCGACGTTCGTGCCGGCGAGCCGCACCACCAGGGGCACGTCGATCTTCACCTCCCGGGCGGCCTGGATCACGCCCTCGGCGACCCAGTCGCAGCGGTTGATGCCGGCGAAGATGTTGACCAGGATCGCCTTGACGTTGCGGTCCGAGAGCACGAGCCGGAACGCCGTCGCGACCCGCTCGGGGGACGCCCCGCCGCCGACATCCAGAAAGTTCGCCGGCTCACCGCCCGCGTGCTTGATCATGTCCATGGTCGCCATGGCGAGCCCGGCGCCGTTGACGATGCAACCGATCTCGCCCTCGAGCCCGATGTAGCTGAGGTTGTGCTCGGCGGCCTGGGCCTCGCGGGGATCACCCTGCGACGGGTCGTGCATGTCGGCGATGCCCGGCCGGCGGAACATCGCGTTGTCGTCGAAGCTCATCTTGGCATCGAGGGCCAGCACCCGGTCGTCCTTGGTGACGACCAGCGGGTTGATCTCCAGCATCGTGCCGTCGCAGTCGCGGAACGCCCGGTAGGCATTCATGATGGTCTTCACCGCGGCCGAGACCTGCTTGATGTTCAAGCCGAGCTGGAAGGCGATCTCCCGGGCCTGGAACTGCTGCAGGCCCACCGCCGGCTCGACCACCACCTGGATCAGCGCCTCCGGCTCGTTGGCGGCGATCTCCTCGATATCCATGCCGCCGCGCTGGCTGGCGATGACGCGCACGCGCTCGGCCTTCCGATCGAGGACGTAGCCGAGATAGAGCTCGCGCTCGAACGGGTCGGCGGTCTCGACATAGACCCGCTGGACCGGCTTGCCCTCGGGCCCGGTCTGCAGGGTGACGAGGCGCTTGCCCAGCAGCTCCTTGGCGGCGTCGCGGACCTCGTTGTAGGTCCGGCACAGCTTGATCCCGCCGGCCTTGCCGCGGGCGCCGGCATGGATCTGCGCTTTCACGGCCCAGAACGAGCCGCCGAGTTCGGTGGCGGCGTAGACCGCCTGGTCCGGGCTGAACGCGATGGCGCCCTTCGGGACCGCCACACCGAAGCTCGCGAGCAGCTCCTTGGCTTGGTACTCGTGGACGTCCATTCGGCGCCTCCTCCGCGGTCGTTGCCGCCGTTCGACGCTGTCTACTTTAGTTGAATGGGAAGATTACGCCCGTCAAATTTTTTGATCTGTCGGTTTAGGTGACCTTTTTCGCGGCCGCAAAACAAATCGTATCCACTATTGCACCGCAGCATTCCGGCAAAAAGATAAGGCCGGGCGCATGATGCACCCGGCCTTCATTGACGATCCATTTGCGGCACCCGTGGCGGGTTCAGCCAGGTTCAGTTCACCTTGGCCTTGACCACCCCGTAGACCTTCTCGGTGAGCGCACCGGCCTCGGCGAGCAGGCCTTCGAGCTCCTGGAGCCGCTCGTCGGCGAACTCCCGGTCCTCGATCCCCTTGGCGTTGACGTAGACGTTGAGCGCCGCGCTGCGCAGGCCGGCATAGGCCGAGAGCACCGCCACGCCGGCATCGGAGACGACGTTGAGATTGCCCTTCTCGGCGGTGATCGCCGCGAGGTCGATCACCGTGCGGCAGGCCCGGCAGCAGGAGAGCGGCACGTCGGTGGCGGTCCGGAGCGCGGCCTGGATCGCCGCGGCCCGGGCCGCCTTCTCGTCATCGGTGGCCTTGGGCAGGCCGTAGGCGCCCATCACGGCGTCGAAGGCCTGGACGTCCTCGCCGATCATGCCGGTGAGCACGACCCGCAGGCCCTCGGACCGGGCGAGCACATCCTTCAGCTCGGCCTCGACCTCCACGTACTTTTTCTTGCCGATGGTCAGGTTGCAGACCATCGACACCAGGGCCGCGCCCATGGCGCCGGAGATCGCCGCCGCGCCGCCGCCGCCGGGGGTCGGGGCGGCGCTCGCCAGCGCCGTCAGGAACGTTTCGATGCTGTCGCTCTCGGGGGGACGTGTCTCGGTCACCGGCGCCTCCCCTCAGGCCATGGACTTGGCGAGCGCGTAGATATCCTCGGCATCGAGCACCTGCTCGGTGCTCTCGAAGAGCTGGCCGACGCAGGCCCGGTGCAGCTTGAGCTTCAGCCCGCCGATGCCCAGCGCGCCGAACGCTTTCTTGCCGTTGCGGTCCTTGCCCTTGTCCATCACCTCAATGCCGCCGATCCCGGTCGGGGGCTGGGCGTTGTAGTCGGCGACGATCTCGACGGCCGGATCCTGGGCCCAGGCGGCCTCCGGCAGCAGCTCGACGCCGATGGCGCCGGCCGTGAAGATGAGGTTCTTGCCCTTCACCAGGGCGATGCGCGAGGCCTCGTCCGGCGTCGCGGCGGCCTTCACGCTGACCTTGAAGCGCGCGTTGATCGCGTCGGCGGCGGCCTGGGTCTTGTCCAGCGCGCGGCCCGCGATGGTCACATCGGCGCCCTCGCCGGCGAGCAGCGCCGCCGAGCGCATGCCGACCGGGCCGGTGCCCGCGAGCACGACGGCGGTCTTGCCCTGGAGCGAACCAGCGGCCTTGGCCACCAGGGCGACGCCGGCGGCGGCCGTGGTGTTGGAGCCGTTGGAATCGAGCATGCACGAGACCCGGAACGGGCCAAAGAACCGCTTCTTGACCGCGGCGAACAGCTCCTCGCCCGCCGCCATGCTGCCGCCGCCGACGAAGATCGCCGTCGACTTCTTCTCGGAGCCGCCGCGGGTGTAGATCGTGCCGTCGACCAGGGCGCCGACGTTGTCCGGATTCACGCCGCCGTAGCCGGTGATGTGGTCGGCGCCGCCGTCGTAGCCGACCACCGTGTCGAACACGTTCGGCATCGCATCGGTGTCGAACAGGAACAGCAGCTTTTTTGTCATGCTTTTTGGACCTTATCCGTCGCGCCTGTGCGGCGCCGTCGTGATGTCTTCTCGATCCGTTCCCAATCTTGAGGGGAGCGGACGACTTAAATGTAAGAAACCGGATCCGCGCGTCTCCCTCCCCCCTCTGCGGGGGAGGGTGGCCCCTGCGTCAGCAGGGGTCGGGAGAGGGGAACCCGGCGTCCGGATGTGGTGCGACCTGCATTAGGGGCGCAGCCCACTTCTGCACTGTCGCTCCCCTCTCCCGACCCCCTCCGGGGGCCACCCTCCCCCGCAGAGGGGGGAGGGAGAGCCCGAGCCCTACTCGACCACGTTCTGCGGCTTGCCGGCGACGAACGCCTCGACGTTGTCGACGAGCTGGTCGGCCAGGATCTGCATCGCTTCCTTGCTGGCCCAGGCG